>CAITPF010000285.1 GCA_903894155.1 uncultured beta proteobacterium
CTTCTACATCTTGCCAGTTCTTTTGGCGTTGTTTGAGCTCTTGAAAATAACAAAAAAAGAAAACTCCTTTCATCTCAAAATGCTTATTTGCATTCTGTTGATTGAGTTGACGTTGTCAGTCTTTCGGCTATATAGCATCGAGAATTTTCCGTCCACGGGATACTCCATTTTTCAGGAAGATGCTCGCACGACAATTCTCAGACTCCTGCTTATCTCGTCGAGCATTCTTGTTTATGTCGCGATTGGAAATCTTCAGTATGAAAGGCTGTGGAAAAAGGAAGAAAAAAGGACACTGTTCGCAGAAGATCAAATGCTCGCCACGCTGAATTCACTTGCGCTGGCCCGCGATGACGTCACGGGAAACCACATCATGAGGACACAGGCCTATGTTCGAGTTCTTGCCAGTTGTTTGAGGCAGGCTTCTGCATATTCTGAACATCTGACTGACGATGACATTGACCTGATGTTCAGGGCTGCGCCCTTGCATGACATCGGAAAAGTGGGGATTCCAGACAAAATCCTTCTAAAACCAGGCCCATTGTCGGAAACGGAGTGGGAGATCATGAAATCGCACACCCGGATTGGAGAAGACGTGTTGTCAGCCACGAGGAATGCGACCGACTATAAAAATCTGATTATTGTGAAGGCCATAGAAATTGCAGGAGGACATCATGAGCGCTGGGATGGACGTGGCTATCCAAGAGGCTTGGCCGGCGAGACTATTCCGTTGAGTGCCAGGATTATGGCGATCGCAGATGTGTACGATGCACTAGTGAGTCCTCGACACTACAAGAAAAAATGGACGCATGATGAAGCATTGGCCGAAATAGTCTCTGAGAGCGGTAGTCATTTCGACCCTCTGGTTGTGAAGGCCTTCATAATCAGCGCTAATTCTTTCAAGGAAATTTCAGCCAAGCTGAACGATTAATATCAACACAGGACTTATCGTTCTTATGGGATGTAGGTTCAAATTCGTTCTTTAACTATTTGTACAAACCACGGTTAAAACTGGCGATTATTTCGATCTTTACTCTCAAATTGCGCATTTGACGCAACGGCGCTCAGCCGCAGGCGGATGAGGCACAGGTGCCTCAGCCCGCCAGCGCCAGGCAAAAAGGAGCGTCAGTCCTTAGGCACAAAATCAATGTGCTTCACGAACACGATCTTCCCGTCCTCGTTCTTCACAATGTTGTACCCGTGCAAGCCATCACCGTTCTTGTCAAACGTGTAGATCCCTTCAACCCCTTTGTATCCCGCAATCGCATGCAGTGCCTTCTTGATATCCTCAGGCTTCGTGCTCTTCGCATTTTCGATCGCCATCGCCAGCAACTTCACCCCGTCGTACGACCAGGCTGAGTAAAGATCCGGCTCGATCTTGTACTTGGCACGATACTTATCCGCATAAGCCTTCGTCTCCGGGCTCGACGCTTCCGCAAAGTCGGCAATCGAGTAAGTCCCGTACAGCGCGTCACCCGCAAGCTTCATCGCCGTATCCGTCGACAGCGAAGGCGACCCCACCCAGGCGATGTTCTTCGTCCCAAGCTGACGCAACTGCTTGGCGAAAATACCCACGTCCGTCGAGTTCGCGATATAGGATGAGACCACATCCGCGCCAGACTGCTTGATCGCCAGCACGATCGGCGTGAAATCCTGCGAATTGCTCGTGAACCCCTGCACCAGCACCGGCGTGATGCCGTACGTCTTGAGCGCCTCAAGCAGCATGTTCTTGCCGCCGTTACCGAAAGCGTCCGTCGAGTGGATGATCGCCCACTTCTTGAGCCCCAGCGTATTGACCCCGTAATCCGCAATCACCTTGGCCGAGTAGCCATCGTTGGGGCGCGCCCGGAAAATCCACGGATTGTTGCTGTGCGTCAGGCTGTAATCGGTACCGCCGATCATCATCGGCAGCCCGACCTTCAGCACTGTCGGGGCAACCGCCTGGATCTGCGTGCTGCGCACCGACCCCAGCAGCGCGGTCATGTTGTTGCCGCTTGTCAGCTTGGAGACCGCCAGCACCGAGCCGGGGTTCGTGCTCTGGTTGTCCTCGGTGGTGAGCTCAAGCGGCCGGCCAAGGACACCGCCTGCGGCATTGATCTCCTCAAGCGCCATCTTGGCACCGTTGATTTGATACACACCGGCTTCGGCATTCGGGCCGGAGGATTCCGCCATCAGCCCGAACCGGATCGGATCAGCCGCGTGAACCTGCAGCGAAACAGCGGCAAGCGCCACGGCGGCGCATAGAGCGAACGTATTTTTCTTCATGATTGTCTTCTCCCTTCCCTGTAAAAATGCGGACATGCAACCCGGTTTGCGCTAGTGCGCGGACTCGGTGCGCGCACCGCCGCCAAGATACGCGGCACGCACTTCCTCGTTGTCGAGCAATTCTTGCGGCGTGCCCTCGACGGTCAGCCGACCCGTCACCAGCACGTAACCCCGGTCGGCGACCGACAGCGCCATGTTGGCGTTCTGTTCGACCAGCAGCACCGTCATCCCCCGCTCGCGGATCGTCCGGATCGTCGTGAACAACTGCTGAACAATCAAAGGCGCCAGACCCAGCGATGGTTCATCGAGCAGCAAAAGCCGCGGGCGCGACATCAACCCCCGGGCAACCGCCAGCATCTGCTGCTGACCGCCCGAAAGACTCCATCCCAACGCCGTCGACAGCCGCTTCAGATCCGGGAATATCGCGACCATCTCCTCGATCTCGTCTTCCATCTGCGCCTTCGTCAGACGGCCGCGCGCGGAAGTCCCCACCATCAGATTCTCGCGCACGGTGAGCCCAGGGAAGATCCGCCGCCCCTCCGGAACATGCGCGATACCCAGGCGGACAATCCCTTCGGGGGAAGTCTGCCGGATTGACTTGCCGTCAAAGAGAATGTCGCCAGACGTGTCGGGCATCAGGCCGGAAATGGTGCGCAGCGTCGTGCTCTTGCCGGCGCCGTTGGCGCCCAGCAGGGTGACGATCTCGCCCGCCTCGACGTGCAGCGAGATGCCCTTGAGCGCCTGCACGTTTCCGTAGGCGCTATGAACATCGCGAAGTTCAAGCAGCGCCATGCGACGGCTCCCCGAGATAGGCGGCAATCACGTCCGGGTGCCGCAGGACATAGGAAGGATCGCCCTCGGCGATCTTCTTGCCGAAGTTCAGCACGGTAATTCGATCCGAGACATTTTCGATCAGGCCGATGTCGTGCTCAATCAGGAAAATGGTCAACCCGTGCCCGCGCAGCCGCTTGAGCAGTTCGGCGAGCGCGTGCTTTTCGGTCTGGTTTAACCCGGCCGCAGGCTCGTCGAGCAGCAGGAAGGTCGGATGACCTGCCAGCGCCCGCGCGATCTCGACCAGACGCTGATGGCCATACGGTAAGCTTTGCACGATGACTTCCGCGTGCTCTGCCATGCCGACGAACTGCAAGGCCGAAAGGGCGCGCTGTCGCAGCATCGCATACCCCGTGCCGATCGGATTGTTGGGGCGCTGCGCCCCGACCATCACGTTCTCGACGACCGACATTGTCGGAAACAGGCGGATGTTCTGGAAGGTACGGCCGATGCCGTAGCCTGCGCGTTCATGCGGGGTCTTGTCGGTGATGTTGACGCCGTCGAACTCGACCGCGCCCGCCGTGGCCCGGTAGATGCCGTTCAGGACGTTGAGCAGCGTCGTCTTGCCCGATCCGTTGGGGCCGATGAGGGCATGCACCGTGCCCCGCGCGACTTCCAGCGAAATTCCGTCGACAGCACGCACGCCGCCGAAGTGCTTCTGGACGTTGTCCAGCCTCAGGATCGGCGCCGGGTTGGTGATCGCCACGTCGATATCGAGCTTCGGAATCCCGGCCGTGTCGACGGGCACAGGTTTGCGCAGGCGCGCGAGGCGCGCGGTGATCAGCCCCCAGATTCCAGCGGGCAGGAAGACCATGATCAGGATGACGGCGATACCGTAGACGGCAAGGTAGATTTCCTTGAGGAAGCGAAGCCACTCCGGCAACAGGATCAGCAAACCGGTACCGAGTGCGCCGCCGAACGGCGACTGTGCGCCGCCTAACAACACCATCGTCAGGAATTCGATCGAGCGGGCAAAGTTGAAATTGTCCGGGCTGATGTATGCAAACCCGGAGGCGTACAGCGCGCCGCCAATCCCGGCCAGCGCTGCGCTCATGGTGAACGCAATCACCTTCACCTTCAGGCTGTCGATCCCCGTGACCTCGGCGGCGAGCTCGTTTTCCCGCACGGCGCGCATGGCGCGCCCTGTCCGCGTCTGGGGCAACTTCCAGACAAGAAACATGGCGCCATACAGGACGAGCGCGCAGAAAAGAAGATAGACACGATCATCCGCCATCGCGTAACCAAACAGGGAGGGCCTTGCGATCCCGGCGATCCCGTCCGGCCCATGCGTGAAGTCGATCCAGTTGTTGAGCACCAGATCGAAAATCTGCTGAAAGCTGATCGTGATCATCGCCAGGTAGTGCCCTTTGAGCCGCAACGTCGTGAGCCCCAGGACAAAGCCTGCGATGGTCGATACGGCCACCGCCATCAGCAACGTGATCCAGAAGTTCAGGCCCAGGTCGATGGTGCCCAGCGCGACGGCGTAGGCGCCCAACCCGAAAAAGGTGGCCTGCGCAAGGTTGATTTGCCCGGCGTAACCCAGGACCACCGTCATGCCCAGCACGGCGATCGCGTATGTCGCGGCCTGCATGAAAATGTTCAGGACATAGGGGGTGATCGTGACGAAAAACGGCACGATGGCCAGCAACACCCCCAGGCATAGGACCAGCAGCCCCTTCTTCATGCTTTCTCCGACACTTTTTCGCCAAAAATGCCCTGGGGTCGGACAAGCAGGAAGATGAAGAGCAGCAGAAATGCGAACGCGTCCTTGTAGGGAACCGAAATGTAATGCGCGCCGAAGCTCTCGACCACGCCCAGCAGCAACCCGCCGACGATCGACCCGGTGACGTCTCCAAAGCCACCGATGATGGTCGCGGAAAACGCCTTGAGCGCGATGATGGATCCCATCCCGATCGACACGAACAGCACTGGCGACACCAGGATCCCGGCCACGCCGCCCAGGATGGCGCTATAGGCGAAGGTGAACGCAATCATCCAGGCGACGGGGATCCCGACCAGGCGGGCCATATCCTTGTCCTGGGAAGTCGCCTGCAATTTCTTGCCCAATAGCGTGCGCTCGAACAGGAAATACTGGAATGCGACCGCGACGCCGGTGAGCGCGAGGATCGCGAGATACTGCGTATCCATGAAGACGCCGCCGACTTCGATGCCCTGGACGCCGAAGATGCGGGGCATCGGCTTGGGCTGGGGGCCAAATACATACAGCACCGCGTTCTGCAGGAAGATCGATGCGCCGAGCGTACTGATGATGACAGGCAGGTACGACCGGTTTCGCAACGGGTAA
>CAITPF010000286.1 GCA_903894155.1 uncultured beta proteobacterium
ACATCGGATCGATGCCGGCAAGTTTGCCGAGTTTTTCCTGAGACAGGCTTGCGCGCAGTCTCGCTTGCTTGAGTCGATGGGCTAGCAAGGTGGTTCCCCTGTCATGAGTGCTTTAAGGCACTACTAGTGATGTGGTGATGACGACGATTGAATAGATCCGCATCATTTCCATAACAAATCTTAATTACTCGGGGTAAGGTAATTCTTTATAAGCACTAAGGCAAGTAAAAATAATGTAAAGCATTATTTCATTTTGCTGATGGACGCCTCAAGGGGAAATCGCACAAAACGCAGCAAAAGGCGGAGGGGTATCCAACTTTTCGGGTGCGATTCAAAATAGTGCGTTTTGATGGCCTTTCCGCTTGAGAACAGTCGGCTGGCTGACCGCCCAGAGGGCGCCGCCGCCACGCCAACCGAAGGCTACCCGGTTGCTACCGGCTATTCGGGTGTTTTCGCGACCGGGTTGGACTCCGGATCTTCCGAACGGGGCTTGATCCCTCGGGCACAGAGCAGGCCGACCTCATACAGGATGCAGAGCGGGACGGCGAGCAGGAACTGGCTGACCACATCGGGTGGCGTGACCACCGCAGCGATGATGAAGGCACCGACGACGACATAGCCCCGGGCCTCCTTGAGTTTTTCGACTGTCACGATGCCCATGCGCACGAGCAATACGACCGCCACGGGGACCTCGAAGGTGACCCCGAAGGCGAGGAACATTGTCATGACGAAGCTGAGATAGGCTTCGATATCCGGGGCGGGGGTGATGGATTGCGGCGCAAATGACGCGATGAAACTGAACACCGTCTTGAAGACGACGAAGTAACAGAACGCCATGCCGCCCAGGAACAGAAGCGAGCTCGAGACGATGAGCGGCAGCGCAAGACGCTGCTCGTGGCGGTAGAGCCCGGGCGCAACGAACGCCCAGATCTGGTAGAGCACCACGGGTAGGGACACCACGAACGCGGCCATCATCGTGACCTTGACAGGCACCATGAACGGCGTGATGACGCCCGTGGCGATCATGCGCGTGCCCTCGGGCAGCGAGGCGAGCATTGGCGCGGCTAGCAGGTCATAAATGAACGAAGCCCCGGGGTAGATGAAGAGAATGACGAAAATGACAACGACCGTGCCCACCGCCTTCATGAGCCGCTCGCGCAGCTCGATCAGGTGGGACATGAAGCTTTCGCCGGTTTCTGCAGCCTCGCCGCCGGTAGGGTGTTCGGTCGTCACGTGGGCATTCCGGGCTTGGGGGTTGCTACGGCTGCTTGCGCGGTGGCGGCGGTGGTGGTGGCGGTGGCGGTGGTGGCAGTGGCAGTGGCAGTCGCAGTGGCAATGGCTGCGGCGCGCTCTGCATGCGACAGAGGCTCGGGGATTGCGCCGGTGACCACACCGTCAAGCTCAAGCTGTTTCGGGGTGCTGGGCGTTTCAAAATCGCTGGCGAGCTCGGCGGGCGGCGTGGGGCTGGCCGCTGCCACGTGGGCCGATGCAGAGGGCGAATCCGTGGAGGTCACCGAAGCCCGCGGCGGCGCAGGCTTGGTCACCTGCAGGCTCGGGGTGGCTTGGGCAGCCGTTGTGGTTTCAGCAGCAGCGCCGGATTCAGGCGCGGCGGCGACTTCGGAACCCGCGGTGGCTTGTTCAGCCCGGGCGAACTCGGCCCCGCCTTCGGAACCCGCCGTGGTTTGCTCAGCCGAAGCGAATTCGGCCCCACCTTCGGAAATCGCGGTGGATTCCCCGCCCGCAAGCGCCGGCACCGGCTCGGCTCCCGTTGCATCCGCAGCCGAATCGCCCTTGAGCGCCGACATGGTGTCCTGCTCGAACGATTCAAGCGGCTTGCGAAACGACGCCTCGGTATCGCTCAGCGTGTTCTTGACCGACTGGGCGGCATCCTGCATCTGGTCTTTGAGCTTGCGCAGGTCATCGAGCTCGACCTCGCGCTGGATGTCGGACTTCACGTCATTGACGTAACGCTGCGCGCGCCCGACCAGGTGGCCGATCGTCCGGGCCACCTTGGGCAGGCGCTCGGGCCCGATGACGACCAGCGCCACCACCCCGATTACGAGCAGTTCGGTAAAGCTGACATCAAACATGGAATTTTCGAGCCTGGCTGTCGCGGCCAGACGAACGCTGGCCGGGAAGGTTAATGTGAGGTGCCGCCCTTGTCGCTGGAGCCGGCTTTCTCTTTGGCCTGGACATCGATCGTCTCGCCCGCAGTGACGCGTGCGGCAGGCGCGGTATCGTTAGCCGCCTCGCCTTCTTTGGCGTTCATGTCCTTCATGCCTTCCTTGAAGCCCTTGACCGCCCCGCCGAGATCGGCGCCGATATTGCGGATCTTCTTCGTGCCGAAGATCAGCGCGACGATGACGAGAACGATTAACCAGTGCCAGATACTAAAACTGCCCATGACGGATCTCCGAGTCAGGCGTTGGGGGCTGCGCTGCGCTGCCAGGGGCGCTTGCCACCGATAATATGAAAATGCAGGTGATCGACTTCCTGGCCGCCTTCGCGACCAGAATTGGCCAACAGGCGGAATCCGCCTTCCGGCCCGGGATTGCAGCCGCTGGCCAGCGCGATACTGGGTGCCAAGGTCACCATTCTACCTAACCACGCGGCATCCTCCGATTTTACGGTCTGCAGCGAGGCAACGTGCTGCTTGGGCACCATGAGCAGGTGCACCGGGGCGGCAGGATGAATATCATGAAAAATAACGCAATCATCATCCTCGTGGACGATTTTGGCGGGGATTTCCTTGCGGACAATTTTGCAGAAGATGCAGTTTTCGCTCATGTTGGGATCACGCTTTGTTACGGCTGGCCTTTTCCGCAAGGCCCGAAACGCCTTCACGGCGCGCCAGCTCGGCAAGGACCTGTTCGGGCCGTATGCCATGCTCGGTCAGGACGACGAGACAATGAAACCACAGATCGGCGGTCTCGGCCACTATGCGGTCCGGTGCGCCATCCTTGACCGCCATGACGAGCTCGGTGGCTTCCTCGCCCACCTTTTTCAGGGCGGCGTCGGGGCCTTTCGAAAACAGTTTCGCCACGTACGACGAGGCCGGGTCGCCGCCGTTCGCGGGCAGGCGCGTGGCCAGCACATCGGCGATGCGGGCGAGCACCGTATCGGTGTCGGGCAGTGCCGCAGGCGAGGCCGCGGCGCGGGAGGGATCGGATGGGCTGGTCATTTGTTGTAGATGCGCTCGGGATCCTTGAGCACCGGGTCGACGGTCGTCCAGACGGAAGACCCGTCCACGGTATCGAGCCGGCGGTAAAAACAGCTGGCCCGGCCAGTATGGCATGCGATGCCGCCGACCTGGTCAACCTTCAGCACGATGACATCGCCGTCGCAATCGAGGCGGATCTCACGCACTTGCTGCACGTGGCCG
>CAITPF010000287.1 GCA_903894155.1 uncultured beta proteobacterium
GCAGCCATTCGGGCAAGCCATCGCCAGCAACCGGACGGACAATCACGCCCCGCCTGAGCAACTCGAGGTTGATCCGCGCTGCGTCGCCGACTTTGACCAGCACGAAGTTCGCATAGCTCGGCACATACGTCAGCTTCAGGTGATCGAAAGCCGTTTGAAGCTGCACCTTGCCCTCGCGATTGACCTGAAAGCTGCGTTCAAGGAATTCCGTGTCCTTGAGCGCTGCGATCGCCGCGACTTGCGCCAGCGAATT
This sequence comes from uncultured beta proteobacterium, assembly GCA_903894155.1. GTDB lineage: Bacteria > Pseudomonadota > Gammaproteobacteria > Burkholderiales > Burkholderiaceae_B > Zwartia. Next base: position 254 of record CAITPF010000287.1, read on the forward strand.
GACGTTGAACGGTTGCCGCACGCGATTGAGCAGATCCGTGAGCGCGGGTTGCGCGACCGCGAACCCGACACGCAAGCCAGCCAGGCCGTAGGCTTTGGAAAAAGTGCGCGAAACCAGCAGATTGGGGTACTTGCGCACGAGCGCGACGCTGTCGAAGCGCTGCTCTGGCTCCAGGTACTCGTTGTACGCCTCGTCCAGCACGACAGTGACCCGCGTGCCATGGCGGCTTGCAACCGCGGCGAGAAAGGTTTCGATCGTTTCGCGCGAAAGGAACGTCCCTGTCGGGTTGTTCGGGTTGGCGATATAGACAAGACGCGTATCAGGCGCTATGGCCTCAAGCATCGCGTTCAGATCGTGCCCGAGGTCGTGCGTCGGCACCATGACGTGGCGCGCCCCACGCGCCTGCGTGGCAAGGCGATAAACAACGAAGGCGTGCCGGGAATAGACAACGGACGCGCCAGGCTCGAGCAGCGCAAGCGCAACAATCTCGAGAATATCGTTTGAGCCGTTGCCCAGCGTAAGCCAGTCTTGCGGCACGCCGTAACGCTCGGACAGCGCGGCTTTCAGTTCGAAGCCGGCCGCATCCGGGTAGCGGCCGAGGCCCGCGACGGCCTGCGCGATCGCCGCTTGCGCCGAAGCCGGCATGCCAAGCGGGTTTTCGTTGGACGCAAGCTTGACGATGCGCGCTGGATCGAGCCCATACTCACGGGCGAGTTCCTCGATCGGCTTGCCGGGCTGGTAGGGCGCGATGGCCGACACGTGAGACGGGGCGACAAGCGCGGAATCTTTTGATGACATAGCGATTGAACCAACTTGAACCAGGCGATTGAACAACCGCACGGCAAAAGCCGTGCGCCGGGATGAGGTTATTGCACCGGGTAGGAACCGAGCACCTTGAAGAAGGCGCATTTCTGCTGCAGCGCAGCGAGCGCCTTGCGAACCGCCGGGTCGTCGCAATGCCCCTCGATATCAACGTAGAAGTAATACTCCCACTGCCCTTTGCGGGCGGGCCTTGATTCGAACCGGGTCATCGAGACCCCGTTTTCAGAAAGCGGCGAAAGCATGTCGTACACGGCGCCCGCGCGGTTGGCGACGGCAAGGATCAGACTGGTCTTGTCGCGGCCACTGGGCAGCGTGGGTATCTGGCCGATCGAAAGGAACCGCGTGCGGTTCTGCGGATCGTCCTGGATCCCTTCGGCGATCAGCGCAAGGCTCCACTTTTGCGCGGCGCTGTCGCTGGCGATCGCAGCCACGGTGGGATTCAGCGATGCGATGCGGGCAGCCTCCGAATTGCTGGAGACCGGTTCGCGCGCCAGCGCCGGGTACTTCTGGCTCAGCCAGCCCTGGCATTGCGCGAGCGCCTGCGGATGCGCCATCACGCGGGTGACACCCTGCATGCTCGGATCCTGGGCCATCAGGCAATGGCGGATGAGAAGCGATCGCTCGCCGTTGATCGTCAGCGACGTACCCAACAGCAGATCCAGGGTGCGATTGACGGCACCCTCCGTTGAATTTTCTACGGGAACGATGCCGACGTTGGCGGCACCGGCCTCGACCGTTCGAAACACTTCATCGAACGAGGCACACGCGACCCCCTGGATGGCATGCCCGAGATGATCGAATGCCGCTTGCTCGGAAAACGAACCGGATGGGCCCAGGAAGGCAACTTTGAGGGCTTGCTCCAGGCCGCGGCAGGCTGAAATGATTTCCACCCAGACCGCCTCGACCGAATCCGAGGGGAACGGGCCGCGATTCTTGCCCTGTAACTGGCGAATCACTTGCGCTTCGCGCTCGGGACGCAGCACAGGCCCTTCGGCATTGTGCGTGTGCTTGATCTCGCCGACCTGCTGTGCGGTGCGGGCGCGCTGATTCAGCAGATCAAGGATCTCGGCATCGATCTGATCGATGCGATGACGAAGGGGCAGTAGTTGGGAATGCAGAGACTCATCCATAGGTCCGCTCGAAATCCTTGAGATAGTCGATCAGCGCCTGCACGCCGGCAAGCGGCATGGCGTTATAGATGGAGGCGCGCATCCCGCCCACGCTCTTGTGCCCCTTGAGCTGCATCAGCCCGCGCGCCTGAGCACCCTGCAGGAACTGCGCGTCGAGCGCTGCATCTGGCAGGAAGAACGGGACGTTCATGCGCGAACGCACCGAAGGATGCACAGGCAGGCGATAAAAGGCGCTCTCGCTGAAATGGCCGTAAAGTGCTTCGGCCTTGGCGATGTTCTCGCGCTCCATCACGACGAGCCCCCCGCGATCGCGAAGCCACTTGAATACCAGACCGGCGATATAGATTGCATAGGTGGGCGGCGTATTGAACATCGACCGCTCCGACGCAACGTTCGCATAATCAAATGCTGAGGGGCAGACGGGCAGCGCCTGACCGATCAGGTCGCGCCGCACAATCACGATGGTCACTCCCGCGGGCCCTGCGTTTTTTTGTGCGCCGGCAAAGACCATCCCGGTCCGTTCGATGGGCAGCGGACGGGAAAGAAAATGCGACGAGACGTCGACCACCAGGTTGACGTCAGGCGTGCCCAGATCTGCCGGTCTTGGCCAATCCATGAACTCGACGCCGCCTATCGTTTCGTTGCTGCACAAGTGGAGATAGGAGGCATCGGGACGCACGCGCCACTCCGAGGGCGGTGGCACCCAGGTGAATGGGGCCTGTTCGCGCCCGCCAATGACCGCGCCCACGCCTGAAGAGGCTGCGACTGCGGCATCGCCGTAGCGCTGGCACTCTTTGTGGCTCTTGACCGACCAGGTACCCGTAAGAACGAAATCCGCCTTCTTTGCGGGCCGCACACCAAGCAGGTTCATCGGGACGATCGCATTCTCGGCGGTGGCGCCGCCCTGCATGAACATCACCGCATAATCGTCCGACACACCGAGCAGCGCGCGCAAATCCTGCTCCGCCTCGGTGCAGATTTGCACGAACTCGCTTCCCCTGTGGCTCATTTCCATCACGGACATGCCGCAGCCATGCCAATCCAGCATTTCAGCCGCGGCCTGCGCCAGAACCGTCTCGGGCAGCGCAGAGGGACCGGCCGAAAAATTCCAGGGTCTCGCCATGACGTCAGGCCTCAGGTGTGGATCCGTCTTCCGGGCCAGCAGGCGGCGTACCTGGATCGGATTCCGGTGCGACTGCATCGCCAGGCTCGTCCAGATCGTCGTCGACATCGCTTTCCACCACGCGACGCACTCCCGAAAGCGTGCTGCCGTCATCCACGTTGATCAGCGTGACGCCCTGCGTGGCGCGCCCCATCTCGCGAATTTCCGACACGCGGGTACGCACGAGGACGCCGCCGGTGGTGATCAGCATGAGCTCGTCTGTCTCGTTGACCAGCACGGCGCCCACCACCTTGCCGTTGCGCACAGAGGTCGCGATGGCGATCATGCCCTTCGTGCCCCGCCCGTGACGGGTGTATTCGGTAATCGGCGTACGCTTGCCGTAACCGTTTTCGGTGGCCGTCAGGACGGTCTGGCTTTCGTCGCCGGAGACCAGCATTTCAATGACGCGCTGCCCTTCCTCGAGCATCATGCCGCGCACGCCGCGCGCATTACGCCCCATCGCCCGCACATCGTTTTCGTCGAAACGCACGGCCTTGCCCGAATCCGCGAACAGCATGACGTCATGCGTTCCGTCGGTCAGCCCGGCCCCGATCAGGAAATCGCCCTCATCGAGGTCGACAGCGATGATGCCAGCTTTGCGGGGGTTCGAAAAATCGGAAAGCTGGGTTTTCTTGACTGTCCCGCGGGAGGTTGCCATGAAGACGGTGTGATCGTCGGTGAACGCCTTGATCGGCAGGACCACCGTAATCTTTTCGCCATCGGCCAGCGGGAACATGTTCACGATCGGCCTGCCGCGCGAAATGCGCGTGCCCTGCGGGACTTCCCAAACCTTGAGCCAGTAGACGCGGCCGCGATCAGAGAAGCACAGCAGGAAGTCATGCGTGTTCGCGATGAAGAGCTGGTCGATCCAGTCGTTTTCCTTCATGGCGGTGGCCTGCTTGCCACGACCGCCGCGCCGCTGGGCGCGGTATTCCGACAACGGCTGGCTCTTGATGTAGCCCCCGTGCGAAAGCGTCACGACCATGTCGGTCGGCGTAATGAGGTCCTCGGTGTCGAGCTCGGTGGCATTGAGCTCGATATGCGAGCGCCGGGTATCGCGGGTACCCACGGAGAACTCGGCCTTGATGGCCTGGAGCTCTTCCGAAATGATCACCGTGATGCGCTCGGGTCTGGCGAGGATATCGAGCAGATCGGCGATGTTTTCCATCACCGATTTGTACTCCCCGACAATCTTGTCCTGCTCGAGTCCCGTCAGGCGCTGCAGGCGCATGTTCAGGATTTCCTGGGCTTGCACTTCGCTCAGGCGATATTGGCCGTCGTCCTGCAGCCCGAAGGAATCGGGCAGGTTGTCGGGCCTGTACGCCGCGCGCCCGCCGGGTGCCTGCGTATCGGCGCGTGAGAGCATTTCGCGCACCAGGGACGAGTCCCAGGTGCGATCCATCAAATCCTGGCGCGCAACAGGCGGCGTTGGGGCCGCCTTGATGATGGCAATGAAATCGTCGATGTTCGCCAGCGCCACCGCAAGGCCCTCGAGCACGTGGCCGCGTTCGCGCGCCTTGCGCAACTGGAATACCGTGCGGCGCGTGACGACTTCCCGACGGTGCAGCAGGAAGTACTCGACCATCTGCTTCAGGTTGAGCAGGCGCGGCTGGCCGTCGACCAGTGCGACGAGGTTCATGCCGAACGTGTCCTGCAGCTGGGTATGCTTATAGAGGTTGTTGAGAACGACCTCGGGAACCTCGCCACGCTTGAGTTCGATCACGAGACGCATGCCATCCTTGTCGGATTCGTCCCGGATATCGGAAATGCCCTCGATCTTCTTTTCGTTGACCAGCTCGGCGATGCGCTCCTGTAGCGTCTTTTTATTGACCTGGTAGGGCAGCGCGTCGACAACGATGGATTGGCGGTTGCCCCGCTCAAGATCCTCGAAGTGCGTCTTTGCGCGCATCAAAACGCGGCCACGGCCTGTGCGATAGCCCTCGCGCACGCCGACGATGCCATAAATAATGCCGCCCGTCGGGAAATCAGGCGCGGGAATGCGCTCGATCAGGTCATCGATGGAGCAATCCGGATTGCGCAGGCAATACAGGCAGCCCTCCACGACCTCTGCGAGGTTGTGCGGCGGGATGTTGGTCGCCATGCCCACGGCGATGCCGGAGCTGCCATTGACCAGCAGGTTGGGCAGGCGCGAAGGCAGCAGCAGCGGCTCGTTCTCGCTGCCGTCGTAGTTCGGGCCGAAGTCGACGGTTTCCTGGTCAATGTCGGCGAGAAGCTCGTGCGCGATCTTGGACAACCGGATTTCGGTGTAACGCATCGCCGCAGCATTGTCGCCATCGATCGAGCCAAAGTTGCCCTGCCCGTCAACCAGCATGTAGCGCAGGGAAAAATCCTGAGCCATGCGCACGATGGTGTCGTAGACCGCCTGGTCTCCGTGGGGGTGGTACTTACCGATGACGTCACCGACGATACGCGCGGACTTCTTATAGGCGCGGTTCCAGTCATTGTTCAGTTCGTGCATCGCGAAGAGGACGCGACGGTGCACCGGCTTGAGTCCGTCCCGGACATCCGGGAGCGCGCGGCCGACGATCACGCTCATCGCGTAATCGAGGTAGCTGCGGCGCATTTCTTCTTCCAGCGAAATTGGAAGAGTTTCCTTGGCGAAGGAATCCATAAAGTCAGCGACAATAAACAACGGTTGAGCCCTGGACAAACGCCAGAGGCTAAACCGATCATTCTACACTGCAGGCCACCCGTCATGGGCTCTGAACCCGACAAGGCGCCGTGACCCCGGGGGATGCGTTCCCGGATGTCAAAATCCGGTTGCAAAAAACAATTTGCCGGTCATTTCGCTCAAATCCAGGAGTCTTGTTGCAAAAAACCGACAACAATAGCCCTCGAAGCAAAGAAATCGACCAAACAGAGCACCCCGACCGTACGAAGACCTGCCAAACCCGCGCAAATGCCTTAACATTCAAACCAGCACGCAGGAAACCCAGTGTGTAATTACTTTGAACCTGCTCTTGGCGTTGCTATACTGGCCCCGTTTCCTGATTATTTGCGGCGGGGGTTCGCTGCGAGTCACTTATCCAGCTTCAAGCTCAACGAGGAGAAACATGAACAAACCCTCCAAATTCGCTCTAGCAATCGCCTTTGCCGCTGTTTCGGCATCCGGCATCGCTTACGCGCAACCCAAGACGAATGACAATTGGATGAACGGGCAGAACGAGCTCGTTTGGAAGAATGGCACCAACGAACTTTGCTGGCGCGATGCTTTCTGGACCCCCGCTACCGGTTTCCCCGGCTGCGACGGTGTCCCCGTTGCCAAACCTGCCGCTCCCAACCCGATGGCCAACAAGGTGACGTTTAACGCCGACACCTTCTTTGACTTCGACAAGTCCATCATTAAGCCTGAAGGCAAGAAATTGCTCGACCAGATCGCTGCACAAGTGCAGACGATCAACCTCGAAGCAATCATCGCCGTCGGTCACACTGACTGGATCGGTACCGCTGAGTACAACCTGAAGTTGTCGCAGCGTCGCGCTGCAGCAGTCAAGGCGTACTTGGTCTCGAAGGGTGTTGATGCCAACCGCATCACCACGCAAGGCAAGGGCAAGGCTGATCCGATCGCCGACAACCGTACGGCAGCCGGTCGCGCCAAGAACCGCCGCGTTGAAATCGAAATCGTCGGCAGCCGTAAGTAATTCGGTTTGCATGACTCGACGGGTGCCGCTCACGCGGTGCTCGCCTCGATTGAAAAGGCCTCGTTCGCGGGGCCTTTTTTTTCGTCCATAATATCGATCAGGCATCGCCCTTCCCGGCATACGTAGTTTTCTGGCAAGACATCATGACCGCAACCGACCAACACGCCCCCACCAGCAATGTAGACCAGGCCGAACTCGACAAGTTCAGCGCCCTTGCGTCCCGCTGGTGGGATCCGAACAGCGAATTCAAGCCCCTGCATGCCATCAACCCGCTTCGGCTGGGCTGGATCACCGATCTGTCGGGTAGCCTGGAAGGCAAAACAGTCGTGGATGTCGGATGCGGTGGCGGTATTCTTGCGGAAAGCATGGCGGTGGCCGGCGCCAGAGTTACCGGGATTGACCTGGGGGAAAAATCGCTGAAGGTCGCCAAATTGCATGGCCTTGAGTCAGGCGTCGCGGTCGATTACCGCACCATCAGCGCCGAGGATCTGGCCCGCGAGCAACCAGGCCTTTATGACATCGTGACCTGCATGGAAATGCTCGAACACGTTCCGGATCCGGCGTCGATCGTGCAGGCCTGCTCGACCATGGTCAAGCCGGGTGGATGGGTCTTCTTTTCGACGATCAATCGCAACCCCAAGTCGTTCCTGATGGCGATCGTGGGCGCTGAGTACGTGCTGCGCATGCTGCCGCGCGGAACCCATCAGTGGCAGAGCTTCGTGCGGCCCAGCGAACTGGCCGAGGCAGCTCGTGCCGCCCACCTGGAACCCGTGCGCCTTGCCGGGATGAGTTACAACCCGATCACAGAGCGCTACGCGCTGAACCAGGACGCCAGCGTCAATTACCTGATGGCAACTCGTCGATGACTACGCTGGTTCTGTTCGATTTTGACGGTACGCTGGCCGACACGGCACCGGATCTGGCCGCAGCGGCCAACCGCCAGCGCACGCGCAGCGGTTTACCGCCCCTGCCCCTGGAGTATCTGAGGCCCTACGCCTCCGCCGGCGCGCGCGGGTTGCTTCGGGCCGCACTCGATATGACGCCTGAGCACCCCGAGTACGAAGCGCATCGCCAGCAGTTCCTTAAGGATTATGAGCAGGCGATGACGGTGCATAGCCGGCTGTTTGACGGGGTGCCGGCGTTGCTTGAGCGCATTGCTGCGCAAGGAATGTCCTGGGGCATCGTCACGAACAAAGTAACCTACCTGACCAAACCGATCGTCGCCGCGCTCGGGTTGGAGCAAGGTTGCGCGGTCCTGGTCTGCGGCGATACCACCGAGCACGCCAAGCCCCATCCCCTGCCCCTGCTACACGCGGCGAGCGAGGCAGGATTCGAAATAGCCCGCTGCATCTACGTCGGTGACGATCTGCGCGATATCCAGGCCGCGCGCGCCGCCGGCATGCGATCGATTGCGGCCGCCTATGGATACTGCGGCCCGGATCACCCGGTCGACACCTGGAAGGCAGATCGCGACGCCGAGTCGCCCGAGGCCATCTGGCCGGCCATTCAGGAATTGATCAAAGGCGCGGCAAGACCCGCCATTTAGCGCGGGGACGATGTCAACCTGCATTGGCCCCCTAAGACTGTTGATTGCTTACAAATCATTGAACTCTTTTACCCGTTTACGGTCTGACTAAGCAGATTGTTCGTCTACAATCTAACAACTGGGGCCGATCCGGATTCGACGTGGGTCGCGACACAGTGCAGGGCATGTCGAGCACCAGTTCGCTCGTAAATCCACTGGAAACACTATAAACGCCAACGACGAGCGTTTCGCTCTGGCCGCTTAAGCGGTGAGCCGCTGCACTGATTTGTCTTTGGGTCAGGTGGGGTAACCCACAGCAGCGTCATTTACAAAGAATCGGGGTTTGCCGGGTCACACGGTCCGCCCTTAACACTACGTGAATCGCCAAAGGCCGGCCTGTCGGTTGGCAAAGCCCGAGGTTAAACAAAAAGTAAATCGACTACACATGTAGAACTGCCTGCAGAGGGCTCGCGGACGGGGGTTCAATTCCCCCCGGCTCCACCATATTCAAAGTCGGATATGTTCCGCGGAAGTACTAAAGACCCGCTAATTCATTGAGTTAGCGGGTTTTTTCTTGCCAATCGAGATCACGCCAGATGAAAAGAACAGTTGCTTTGTGATGTTGAGGCGCAAAGTCCAGGGCAAATCACGCTGCGCTAGCGCTCAACGATGAAAAGTGTGTCGCGACTGCGTCACGCTCGCTTTTGGGGAAGCACATCCCGGAAAGCGCCGCCCTGTCGCTTCATTCGAGAACTCCCGAGCAGCGACGAAAGCGATGCATGGTCTCTTTGAGTGTCACTACATCATGGGTTCGTATAAAGTCCACACCCTGGGAGAGAATCAACTCGACCAATTCAATATTCAATAGATTGTTTGTGCGTGGTGCGACGATGAAAACAGGTGCAATTTTCTTTATTTCCGGAATGGCTTCGATAATTTGTTTTTGAATGACAGGCTTGAGTTCATTGGGAGTTTCAGGATGCCACATCCCAAGATTTGGATCAATGGCCAGTATCTTCACTCCCTTTTTTTCTAAATAGGGAACCGTGGCACTAAAATAATCAACGATGCCTTTAATAGACGGGGGAGAGTAAGTCGTTTTTCTCAACGCATACGGATTGGCGGCTGGAAGGTAATTTAATACTAATGGACATCCTGTGTTAGCCAATTCGCTGATTAATTCCTCCGGGAAATAGGTACTCGTATAATTCAAGACTGCAATGCTGCCAAGATACCTGGACGCGTTCTTGTCCGACCACGTGTCTAACGAAATCGAAATGAAATCTTTCGGACGATCCGTGGCAAAGAATAATTCAAGTCTTTCCTGTTCCGTCTGATCATCGAGCTCCGGACTTGCGGAAAAAGAAGACCGGGCACCGAGATCGATATAATCGGCGCCAAGCTGTTGTAACTCCAGCATCTTTTGGATAGCCTCGATGGGGGTTGCAACCCACGAATCTTTTTGTGGTGATTCTTTCGATAAGTTGACTACGGAAAAGATCTTGGCCATTCTATTCCTTTAAATTATCGTAATAATAAGCAGTAAAACCCGAGCCTTTTCTATAAATCGTTCTTGGGCAGTGATCCATGAGATTCATGGGGAAAAACACATCCCCAGGGAAATAGCCTTCGATTTCAGACAGATAGAAATCATCGATGGCTTTATTTTTCAGAAATAACGTTGCCATTTCTGCACCGCCAACCATGTAGCACTGCTTATGATCTGGAAGGTTTCTTAAATCATAAAACTCATCAAGAGATGAAACAATAGTGATAAGTGGATTAGTTAGATTTCGGTTTTGCTTTGAAAAAACAACTGTCGCGTGATTTTCAAAAAAATTGTCGGGCATTTGTTGATATGTTTTATAACCCATGATGACAATTTGATTTTTAATCATACTTCTGTAGAAAGCGACCTCCTCCGGACAGTTCCAGGGCAACCTTCCTCTATTCGATATGACATGATGCTGGTCACAGGCCATGATCCCGGTGATTTTACGCAATATAATTTCCTTGTTTTTACAATCGCGCACTTAAGTGGTGATGGGAACAATGCTTAACGCATCCGATCGCAATTTATTTCACGCGTATCATCAAACGCTCGTCAATGCCTGAAACTCAATGTGCATTAAAAACTGTGCGATCAGGTTCTGCTCCGCTTCTTGTGAATAGAATAATCCATTAAACAACGCCAGCTTTCGATATTTTTCACAGTACTGCCTGGACAACGCATGATAATCAGCAATCAAACGGGTTCTGTCCAGGGGAAGAAGCGCTGTAAGGTAGTCTGAAATGTCTTTCGCAACCTCCATCAAGCCTAACGCTGCGTCTTTCTCGATGCTGCGATGTAAATGCTCGTAATTATCAGACACTTCGGTTTGATAGATTTCAAGCTTTTGTTTTGCCTGGTATAGCGAAGTGAGTAAAGAAAGATCGTAGGCCCAATGCTCTGAAAAATGCAGCTGCGGTAAAAGCCGACTGCTCATGGCGACATCACCAGATAAAGGATAGCGAAACGCTAACAGCCATTGCAGTAATTCACTGGTGGGATGCTGTGCCTGGATGGCATTCAGCAATGGAAGCACCAGCAGCCGTGTCAGTCGTCCATCCAGTTTATTATTTGAAAAACGGGCGTAGTAGCCTTTATTAAAATCCCCACCAAATACAGCAATCGGATAGACTAGTTTCAATAAATAATCAAAACTGAATGATTGCAGATCCGCATCCATCGTCACCACAACCGCGTTATTTTGATAATGCTGATAAACATAATCAAAGCCGGCCTTAAGAGCGAGTCCTTTTCCGGAGCTGACCACTCTCAATACGCTCACACATTTGAGGCCTCCTTCTGTGGAGTCGTTCAGGTCGTTATTGTCATGTTCTAATTCGGCATTTGTGCCGTTCAGAACGACCACGATTTCATGAAGGAAGCGAACCGTTTTGAGTTGATCTAATAAGTTGTGAATCGTTCTCAAGGAATAGTGACGCATGGAGCACGGCACCACAACCACTATTCTTTTTTCAGATCGTCTCACCTCAGCTTCTATCTGTGTATTTACAGAAAGGGACTGAAGCGTCACAATTGATTTTGATTGAAAAAAATCAGACATTGATTAACTTATATTGATTAGGTGCATCTTGGAGTTGCCACATAAAGTTCGCGGCGACCTGTCACGCTCAACGTCGGTTGACCGTCATCCCTTACGTTGCCGCAGGATTGTCTATGCACAACGACTGATGACCTTCTGCTTTAATACGAAAAACTTCAACTCCAACGGATAAGCAATCCGGATAGGCGTCGGGCTTGGATGTTGAAACCCTCACTGCCATGACTTTAGGATGTTCCAGCATCGCATCGGCTAGGCTATCGCATAGCGTTTCTTGCAGATGGATATGCCCTTTTTGCGTGTGCAGGCGAATGGTTTCGCGCATAAATTCATAGTCGACAACCTCCTCAAGGCGATCTTCTTTTGGAGTACTAATACTGAGCGGAACATACAAATCAATATTGAATATAACGCGCTGTCTCTCATTTTTCTCATTATCGTGAACGCCGATAAAGATAAAAATCTCGTAGTCCTTCAGAAATAAACGTCTATATTGATCGATATTTGAATGGGTAGGGTTAAATCGCATTTAAATTTGCCTCAGTAGGGTACATGAACGCTCTCGGTTGCCATACACTCAATTGATTCAAACAAGAAGGGAAAGGTCGCCCCCAATCTCATTGGATGTCGGATGCTTGCCTATCCGGTTTGAGCGCTGGATTGCATTAGGCGATACTGAGTCTTCTCGTTGGAATCGACGCACCGGGATAGCTGCAGCCTATTTGCGAGGGCAGCCTGCCGTGGCTGATATCGGCTGTGGAACCATGAGCCTACGCTTTCATTTGCAATCCGACCAGAAATATCGCCCTCCGGACGTCATACCCCGAGACTCGTTTACGAATGTGTGCGACCTGAACAACAAAATGCCGCCAAAAACCGGAGCCAAAGTTGCCGCCATGCCTGGAGTCATCGAGTACCTTCATGGGATTTATTTAGATTTTTTTATTTTTGCGTACATTTCGATTTGACTGATCGCCACTGAATAATTATCTAAAGCTAATATCCAGGCGCGTTTACGGAAAATTTCGAACGGTAGAAATTCGGGGATTTTGAGATTATCCGGGCTGTTTCCTTGTAACCATTTCTGAGGCTTTGATTGCGCCGAAGCGGTCTGAGACGGATTCCCATTATATTTTCTGCGAGTCCCTGCTTGACAGGCACAGTCAGAAGCGCACACCGGTGCCTGGTTGAGGTAATTTACCGGGATGCGATTGGGCAATCGCGCGGTGCATGTTTTGAAAGCGACCTCGGTCGTCCCGCCCTGCCGCAGGAAGTCATCGACTGCTTTAACGCTATCACTTTTTTCATTTTCAGGAAGATTGACGTGCAGACCTTTACGACGACGGTATCAGCACAGTGGCTATTGCAGCACTTGGGAGATCAGAACCTTCAGATTCTGGATGCCTCCTGGCATGTGCCTGACAACACGCCTTCTGGCCGGCACGAGGCAGAAAATGAGCACATACCCGGCGCCCTGTACGTTGATATCGATGAGGTCGCGGCGCCCAGATCCGAGCCCCCTTACCGCATGATGCCAAGTCCTGCTCTTTTTGCTGAGCGCGTGGGCTATCTGGGCATTCGACCCGAGGCGCAGTTGATCGTCTATGACAATGCCGGTCTTTACAGTGCCGCACGCGTCTGGTGGATGTTCAGGAGCATGGGGCATGCAAGCATTGCCGTGCTTGATGGTGGCTTACCCGCCTGGAAAGCGGCTGGCGGGGCAGTCGAACAAGGGCCATTCAAGCCACGCGCCGCCGTGGCGTGGCCGTCGCTGCGTTGCGCAAATACCGTCAGGGGCTGGTCAGACGTGCTCGAAAACCTCACGTTGCAGGCAGCGCAACTTGTCGATGTCCGGAGTGCGGCCATGTTCAACGGCGACACGTCAGATCGTTATCCTGGTGTTCGACCCGGGCATATTCCAGCCGCGATCAACCTGTCTCAGCGCCACCTACGTGACGAGTACCACCTGTTCAAAAGCCCGGATGAAATGAAACGGATCTTCAGCGAACACGGTATCGACTTGAAACAACCCATCATTGCCACCTGCGGGTCGGGTGTGACGGCCTGTATCCTGGCCCTCGCGATCGAGCTCATGGGCGAAGGAGCATGCTCAGTCTATGACGGGTCCTGGGAAGAGTGGGGAGCGCGACCGGACCTGCCCGCAGTGGTCGACTCGATTTGAATTCAACGACGAGTCTGAGGCTGGCAACCACCTGAACCGGTGGCCTGCGCAGGTTCGTTCAGTTCGTAGCTCGTGCTGCGTCCACCACCAATGCCGCACAGGCCAACCTTTCGGGGTTGGCATTTTTTTGCCTGTCGCTGCATGTTTAGGTGGATTGGCGCGGAACGTTGCGCCCTGCCCTGAGATCCCGCCCACGAAGCAAACATCGCCGTCACTCGCTGTTACATATTATTTTCATATTATATCTTTACATAATTTATTATTTGCTATATTGTTTGCCTTACGCTCTTCATACAGGCATAGGGAATCACCGCGATGCGCGCCATTGACCCAATTTCGATGTGCAACTCTGCCCAGGAGGCTTGCCAGCTCGTCAAGGTGCTGTCGAACCCTGATCGCCTCCTTTTGCTCTGCCAGCTGATTAGCAGCGAGAAAAGCGTCGGCGAACTTGAAGCCGTCACGGGAATCCTTCAGCCAACGCTATCGCAGCAACTTGGCATCCTTCGAAAGAAAGCCCTCGTGAGTAGCCGGCGGGGCAATCGCAATTCAATCTATTACCGGATCACCAGTCGTCCAGCCATCGAGGTGATTCGGACGATCTTCCCAGGAATTCAGCATGCCGACCCACAATAATCTCCCGACATTTCGCAACGCTGCATCCGTGGCGCTGCTTTGGCTTGCGTCTGTCGGCGCGTCGGTCGCCGCCGCACCGATCGAGGTGCCAACCATCCAGCTCGATGACCTTGCCATTGCCGCGAACTTCGAGCTTGACGGGGTCATCGATGCGGTCAAGCAAAGCGTGATCTCCGCGCAAATCGCCGGAAGGATCGCATCGCTCGACGTCAAGGCCGGCGAGCGCGTGCGCGCTGGGCAACTATTGCTGACCATCGATGACCGGGAGGTGATTGCCGGCGTTCAGCGTGCGCAGGCGCAACTGGCGCAAGCAGACGCAGAGTTGCGCAATGCGCACGTCAACCTCGACCGCACCCGGCAGCTGCAGTCCGAGGGCTTTGTCAGCAAAGCAGCGCTGGATACCGCAGATACGCAATACAAAGCCGCGCTCGGCGGGCGTGATCAGGCAAGCGCGGCCGTGCGCCAGGCAAGCCTGGCGAAGGAGTACAGCCGGGTGACTGCGCCATACGACGGATACGTGTCAGATACGATGGCGCAAGCCGGCGATCTCGCGGCACCCGGCCGGCCCTTGCTGAACCTCTACGCACCGGCGCCGCTGCGCGCGGTCGTGCATGTACCAGTCACCCAATCGGCTGCCGCCAGCGACGGGGGCAAAGTTGAGGTGCTGGTACCGGACGCACAGGGCGCACCGCGCTGGGTCACGCCAACGGATCGACAGATCCTCTCGGCTGCTGACCCGATCGCACAGACGATCGACTGGCGCCTTGACCTGCCGTCCGGTGAGATTCAGGCGTTAGTGCCCGGACAGCAAGTCCGCGTGCGGTTTACCGGCAGCGCTGCGAAGCGACCGATGCTGCCCGCCGCGGCAATTTTGCACCGTGGCGAATTGACGGCCGTGTACGTCGTGGGCGGATCGGGCTTCGTGCTCAAGGTTGTCCGGCTCGGCCAGGACTTTGGCGCGGACGGCATCGAAGTACTGGCCGGCGTTTCGTCTGGCGATCGGGTGGCCATTGACCCGATCAAGGCGGGATTATCCGGTGCGCGCCCTACCGCGAGCGGCGCCCCGTCCGGCTCGGCCAAGCGCTGAGGCCCGACAATGCAAACCACAACCCCAGCCACCGAAAAGCTCGGCATTTCCGGACGCATCGCGGCGACGTTCCAGGACAACGCGATTACCCCGCTTCTGGCGCTTGTCGCGTTGTTGCTCGGATTTTTCGCGGTCATGGTCACGCCACGCGAGGAAGAGCCACAGATCAACGTCACGATGGCCAACGTGCTGATCGCATTCCCTGGCGCCAGCAGCCAGGACGTGCAGAACATGGTCGCGCGGCCCGCCGAGCAGGTCCTCAGCCAGATCGCCGGCATCGAACACACGTACTCTGTCGCCCGACCCGGTATCGCAGTCCTGACGGTTCAGTTCAAGGTCGGCGTTGCGCGTACCGAAGCCCTTGTACGGCTCTACGACGTACTGAACGCCAACCAGGATTGGCTCCCCCGCGAGCTCGGTGCGTTGCCGCCGATCGTCAAGCCCAAGGGAATCGACGATGTTCCGGTGCTCGCCGTCACGCTCTGGAGCAAAGAGATGATGCCGGGCGTCGAACTCGAACAGGTCGCCCGCAATATCGAGCAGGAGATCAAGTCTGTTCCTGGCGCGCGCGAGGTACAGACGATAGGCGGGCCAGGACGCGCCATTCATGTCTGGCTTGATCCGGGGCGCCTGCGCGAGCGCGGCGTCGATCTTCTCAGCCTGAAGAACACGCTCTCGGCCGCGAATTTCCGCATGCCCTCGGGCACCGTACTGGAAAGGAAAGAAGGCACCAGCCAGATGCTGGTCGTCGAGTCGGGCGAATTCCTTCGTTCCGCGGCAGACATCGGCGACCTGATCGTCGGCGTCAACAAGGGCAAGCCCGTCTACTTGCGCGAGGTCGCGCGCATCGAAGCAGGCGCGCAGCTGCCGCAACGATACGTCTGGTTCACCCCCGGTGCGGCCAGCTCGGATGCGGCAACCGGCACGGAAACGGGAAATGTCTACCCGGCCATCACGTTGACCGTCACGAAAAAGCCCGGCGAAAACGCCGTGGACGTCGCAACGGCTGCGCGGGCGCGCGTGGAATCCCTGCGCAATACGCTGATCCCGGCGAACGTGGAAATGACGATCACCCGGGACTACGGTGAAACCGCCGCGGAAAAAGCCAACAAACTCATCCAGAAGCTCGCCTTTGCCACGGCCTCGGTCATTCTGCTCGTCGGTTTTGCCCTGGGCAAGCGCGAAGCCGTCATCGTGGGCAGCGCAGTCATCCTGACGCTGACCGCCACGCTATTCGCAAGTTGGGCCTGGGGGTTCACGCTAAACCGGGTGTCGCTCTTTGCGCTCATTTTTTCGATCGGCATTCTTGTCGATGACGCAATCGTCGTCGTCGAGAACATCCACAGACACCAGGCGCTCGACCCGGGCAAGAGCCTGCGCGAGATCATTCCCGGCGCGGTCGACGAAGTGGGCGGGCCGACCATCCTCGCCACCATGACCGTCATTGCCGCGCTCTTGCCGATGGCGTTCGTGTCAGGGCTGATGGGCCCCTACATGAGCCCGATCCCGATCAATTCAAGCCTCGGCATGGCGATCTCGCTGGCGATCGCCTTTACGGTCACGCCCTGGCTTTCGCTCAGGCTGATGAAGGCCCACGGAGCCCATGCCGCCGGATCCTCCGCCGAACCGACCACGAAAGCGACACGGCTTGCGCGCTTGTTTTCGAGCGTGCTGGATCCTCTTCTGGCCAGCGCACGCAAGCGATGGCTGCTCCTGGCCGGCATCCTCGTCGCGCTCATGCTTTCGGTCGGCCTGACGATGGTTCAGTGGGTCGTGCTCAAGATGCTGCCCTTCGACAACAAGAGCGAGTTCCAGGTGATCGTCGATATGCCGGCCGGCACGCCGCTCGAAGATACCGCCGCCACGCTGCACGACCTCGGGCAGTTCCTCTCCCGCCAGCCCGAGGTGCGTGACCTGCAAGGCTACGCCGGAACGGCAAGCCCCATCACCTTCAACGGGCTGGTCCGCCAATACTATCTGCGCGCTGAGGCAGAGCTCGGCGACTTGCAAGTGACGCTGGTGGATAAGCACCATCGCAGCGAAAAGAGCCACGCGATCGCACAACGCCTGCGCCCCGAAATCGAGGAGATCGCCAAGCGACACAATGCGCGGGTCAAAGTCGTCGAAGTCCCCCCGGGGCCTCCTGTCATGAGCCCTCTCGTGGCAGAGGTCTATGGGCCCGACGAAGCGGGACGCCAGCAACTCGCCTTGCGAATCCGGCAGGCCTTTGCGCAGACGGACGATATCGTTGCGATCGACACCACCCTCAAGGAGGACGCACCGCGCGTGCACCTGAGCGTCAACCGCCAGCGCGCCGAAGTGCTGGGGATATCGGCCGCCGCGATCGCGCAGACCGTCCATGGCGCGCTCTCTGGCATGGATGCCGCCTATATGCACGATGCCTATAGCAAGTATCCGATTCCGGTTCGGCTGCAACTGCCGCGCGCGTCCCAAGTGGGCCTGGATGCGCTGCTCGCGCTTCCCCTGCGGGCTGCCAACGGCCGGATGGTGCCGCTGTCCGAACTCGTCACCGTCGAACGAAGCGCCATCGATAAGCCGCTCTACACCAAGGATCTGAAACCGCTTTCCTACGTCTTTGGCGACATGGCAGGCAAGCTGGATTCGCCGCTCTACGGATTATTCGCCATTCGTCCAAAGCTGGAAATTGCCGCATTGCCGGGAACCGGCGCCCTTGGCGAGTACTGGATCCGCCAGCCGTCCGACACCTATCGCGAATACGCCATCAAATGGGACGGCGAATGGCAGATCACCTACGAGACGTTTCGCGATATGGGCACCGCCTACGGCGTCGGGCTCATCCTCATCTATCTGCTCGTCGTCGCCCAGTTCAAAAGCTATACCACTCCGCTGGTCATCATGGCGCCGATCCCGCTGACCATGATCGGCGTCATGCCCGGACACGCGCTGCTGGGCGCCCAATTCACGGCGACATCGATGATCGGCATGATCGCGCTCGCCGGGATCATCGTGCGCAACTCGATCCTGCTGGTCGACTTCATCGAACTGCAGGTCGCGCGTGGCGTGCCCTTCAAAGATGCAGTCGTGCAGTCGGCCGCGGTGCGCGCGCAACCCATTGCGCTCACCGGTCTGGCGGCGATGATCGGCGCGTTCTTCATCCTGGATGACCCGATTTTCAACGGGCTGGCAATCTCGCTGATCTTCGGCATCCTGGTCTCGACCGTGCTCACGCTGGTCGTGATCCCGGTGATGTATTTCGCGATGTACCGCAAGCAACACCTCGTCCACTAAACAGCCAAGGAGCCATTCATGACCGTCGAACGCTACATCCGCATATTTGCAGGTCTCTTCATCCTCGTCTCGCTTGCGCTCGGCGTCGAGCAAAGCCCGTTCTTCGTCAGCAAATGGGCGCTCGCGTTCACGGCCTTCGTCGGCCTGAACCTGCTGCAGTTCGGCTTCACCAATGTCTGCCCCATGGGATTCTTCCTGCGCAAGCTAGGCGTGCCCGATGGCAAGCAAGGTTGCGGCAAGGGTGCCTGCTGCAGTTGATCATGGTGACGATTCATTTCCCGAACGCAGGCGCGACGCTGGACGGGACCACGGGCTTGCCCGGGCGTGCACGCAGCGTTGGTTGGATTTAAGGAGTAGATCTTGCAGAAAACACCACGGCTCGGCGGCCGCATCGCCGCGATCCTGTTCACGCTGGGGCTTGCGCTCACCGCGAGGACGAGCGCCGCGATCGACCTGACCCAAAGCTGGCAACTCGCCCTGATGCATGATCCGCTCTATGCGGCAGCACGTGCCAACTACCGGGCGATGATGGAAAAGATGCCGCAAGCCCGTTCGGCGCTGCTTCCGCAGGTGGCCGGCTCCGCCGCAGGCGGCTATCTGGACAGTCGCGCAAACACAGCGTTTGGGCAGGTCTACCAGAACTCAAACAGCGCCTGGGCTCTTACGCTGTCGCAACCCATTTTCAACTGGTCGGCATGGCAAACCTACGAGCAGTCAAAACTCGTCGTGGCCAGCGCCGAGATTCAGTTGCAGCTTGCTTATCAGGACCTGGTGCTCAGGTTAGGCCAGGCCTATTTCGACGTGCTTGCCGCGCAAGACACTCTGGCCGCGCTTGAAGCGGAGCAACGCGCGAACGGCGAGCAGCTCGCCTCGGCCAAGCGCCGGTTCGACATGGGCAAGGCGACGATCACCGACACCTACGAATCCCAGTCCCGTTATGACCTTGTCACGGCCAATATCATCGCCGCGCGAAATACGGTGCAAAACGCCAAGGACATCCTCGCCCGGATTCTTGGCCAGCCAACGGATCAATTGTCGGTACTGCCCTATAGCGTCGTGCTGCCCTCGCCCGTGCCGAATCAGCTGCAGCAGTGGTCTGATCAAGCCCAGGCTGCCAATCTTGAACTCATCAGGGCACAGCTGCAAACCCGCATCGCAGAATCTGACGTGGAAATCGCCAAAGGCGGCAACTATCCGACGGTCAGCGTCTTCGCGTCCTCTTCGAGCAATACGCTCGGGAACATCGTTGTTCAGCCCTATTACAACGGGCGTACCGTCGACAACGTGGTCGGCGTGATGGTCAGCGTGCCGTTCTATACAGGCGGCGCAGTGAGTTCGCGGATCACGGAAAAGAGCGAACTGCAACAAAAGGCCACCTATGACCTCGAGGCTGCAAAGCGGCAGGCCCTGCAGCAATCGCAGCAATACTTCAATGGTGTCACGGCCGGGCTCGCACGGATCAAGGGATTGGAGGCGAGCGAAAAATCAAGCCGCGCATCGCTGCAGGCCAATCAGACCGGATATGAGGTTGGCGTGCGCATCAACCTCGACGTGCTGAACGCGCAGCAGCAACTCTATAACACGATGCGCGAGTTGGCCCTGGCCCGCTACAACACGGTGATCACCGGCTTGCGACTTCGCGCCAATAGCGGCATGTTGTCGGAGGCCGATCTCGTGGCCATTAATCCGCTTCTGCGGGAGCCCGGCACCCCGGGCACCAGCATCCTGGATTTGCAGCGTACGCCGCCAGCGGCAGCATCGCAGCGCAGCCAACCGGCTCAACCCGCGCCAGCCACGCAGCCTGCCCAGCCGTCTTCGACCTCGCTGTCCGGATTAAGGCTGTCTGCACGTCAACCATAAGGCTCGGCCCATGGCCTGCGCTCGGGCTGAGATGCACATAGCCCAGCGCGCAGAAAATGGCGCTGCCAAACGCGTATTTCACTACGCTTGACCTAGAACAAACCCTAATATTGCCAGAAGCAATAAGCTAATTCGGATGTAGTCGTGAAGTACGGGCGCGGATCGCCCGACACCCGAGGCTGCGGGGTCATCGCGGTCGCTTCAGTGCGAGGTCATCATGTTGCTGGACCTGTTCGGAACCTTTGGTGGATTGCTTAGCCTTGGCGTCATTCTGTTCATGATCGGCATGGGCATTTTCTTCATTTGGATGATGGTCAAGAAGTCGGCCGAACCGCCGATGGGTTAAGCGCCCGCCGTTGCTGTGTCGGATAGTCGCCCGCTGCTGCTGGATTGCCGCTGATTTGAATCGAGACGAAGGTTGGGCGACAACCCGCGCGGTTCAGAACCCTGTCACGGGATACCTGAAGGAGTGTGCGCACATGTTTGGAGCGCGCGGAGAGTTGTATGTGGTCATCCAGGGCTTGCTGTTTGCGCTTGTCCTGTTCGGGCCGGCGAACATTGCCGGAATGCCCCCGTGGTCCTTTGGTCCCGCGATGTTTTTCAGGGTGTCAGGCCTGGCGCTGATTTTTTTCGGCCTTGTCGTGGCAGCGCTCGCCGCATGGAATTTGGGCCGTAGTCTCACGCCGCTGCCGTACCCAAAAAAGAACGCTGAACTCGTGACCACTGGACTGTTCGGCTATGTCCGACATCCAATCTATTTCGGCGTCATTCTCCTGGCGTTCGGATGGGGCATCTACACGCAGGGAACCTTGACGCTTTGTTACGCCTTCGTTCTCGCCGTGTTTCTGGACATGAAGTCCAGGCGAGAGGAAATATGGCTTTGCCAGAAATTCCCCGACTATCAGCGTTACCAAAAGACGACAAGGAAGCTTATCCCCTATATTTATTAGTCAAGTATTTGAGATTGCTCTCCAGGCGGTGTGGACGTTCAAGCTGCGATGGGTCACGCGGTCCAGCGCGCCAGGGCGCTGAACTGTATTCCCACGGATCTCGCGGACCGGGGGACCGAATCCGGCCAATGCCGCGCTAAGCTCGGTCACGCACAGACGACGTCGCTGGCGTGAAGCACCCTTCCCAAACCCTGTCCGTCGGCCCGAAACTGATGCGCGGTCACCATGATCATCGACCGTGTTAATGCGTCGCGAGGCTGGCCTCTCAGACAACCCGTGAGAACCCATGCGATGGCGATTGAAGAACCAAAATTTGAAATCCTCCGAACCGATGGAAGCATCGAAATCCGGCGATATCAACCAAAGCTCGTTGCGGAGGTCCTCGTGGACGGCGACCTGAGTCAGGCGTCAAACAGAGGGTTTCGCCAAATCGCAGCGTTCATCTTCGGCAATAACCGAGCAGGTCAAACCGATGATCCAGGGTCAGCGACCCGGATTCCAATGGCCTCGCCCGTCATCGTCGAGCCCCAAACTCAATCCAACACAAGTTCCGAAAAGATTGGGATGACCGCACCGGTCACGGTGGTGCCCCGGGCAGTCGAGCTTTCATCGATGAAATCGGCTAACAGATGGCTCGTCAGTTTCGTCATGCCTTCAAAATTCACTCTCGCCACGCTACCTTTGCCAAACGACACGGCCATCAAAATCCGAGAGATACCCGCGACGACGATGGCGGTGTTGCGTTATTCCTGGCTCAATGGAATCGACCGGGTGCAGGAAAAAACAGAGGAACTAAGCCTCTGGCTCGACGCTAATCACTTCACGACGCTGGGACCAGCGCAACTAGCCCGTTACGATCCTCCGTGGACATTGCCGATGCTGCGTCGCAATGAAATCATGTTTGAAGTGTCCGGACCCGCGTCCTGAACGGTGGGCGCAGAAGTCCGTTTGACGCACTGAACGCACTCCACTCAAGCAAGGCGTGATGCACGGACAGCGACGTCAATCTCCAATTCATTCAGCTTTGTCGGAGGCAGTGGAAGAGCCAGAAGTAATGCAATAATGGTCATCCGCATTGTGCAGCAGCACCTTCCTTCAACTCAGGATACTGCGATGATTCAACCGGTACCGGTCATGCCTATCAAAGCAGTCGTGTTTGATGCGTATGGCACATTGTTTGACGTGTACTCCATCGGTGCGCTCGCCGAGCAGTTCTACCCGGGACACGGGTCGGCCATCTCGACGATGTGGCGCGACAAGCAGATCGAATATACGCGTCTGATCACGATGTCAGACCCCCACAATCCTGCCGGCAGCAAGCACTACCTGCCGTTTTGGGACGTGACCCAATGCTCACTTGAGTACACACTGGACAGGCTAAAGCTTGATCGCACGGCTCAGGCTGTGAAGTCACTCATGAATCAGTATGCCAAGCTGACGCCGTTTCCGGAAAATCTCGGCGTTCTGCAAACACTCAGAGCGGGCGGGATCACCACAGCCATCCTGTCCAACGGGAGCCCTGACATGCTGCAGTCGGCAGTTGTCAGTGCGGGGATGACTGAATACCTGAATCACGTCATTTCAGTCGACGGCATCAGGCTCTTCAAGACATCG
This sequence comes from uncultured beta proteobacterium, assembly GCA_903894155.1. Classification (GTDB taxonomy): domain Bacteria; phylum Pseudomonadota; class Gammaproteobacteria; order Burkholderiales; family Burkholderiaceae_B; genus Zwartia. The sequence goes on from CAITPF010000287.1 coordinate 23,258, forward strand.
CCTGAGAGCTACGCACTTGTTGAACAAACCATCCCCGTGCGCGCCAACGAAGTGCTTTTCGTGTCCAGTAATTGTTGGGACGCGCTGGGAGGAACCTGGTTCGGGTTCAATACCCTTTGGATCAATCGGTCGGGGCTACCCTACGAAACGATTGGGCCCAGGCCAACGTTCACCGGGCAATCACTGACCAAGGTACTGGAAGTCATTTTTTAACGCGGGGATTCGGGCCTCAACTCTTAGGAACAACGCGCATGGCGAATGACCCAGTACCCGCAATCACTGAAGCAGAGGCGACAGGCGAGACGGCAGAGATCTTTGCCGATCTTCGCGACACACTCGGTGTCAATGTCGTCAATCTGGTTTGGCGGCACATTGCCACATTCCCCGGAGCGCTTGCCTGGGCCTGGGCAACGCTTCGGCCGATCTACGTTTCGGGTGCCGTCGGGCTCGAGGCCAGGCGCCTCAGGTCGGAACTGGTGACGCCGGCATTGTCGGTCTGGCCCGGCTCGGCGCTGCGTTGCGTCGAGGTTGACGCAACGTCCGAAGCGACGATCCGAAGAGTACTGGCCTCCTACAACCGGTCCAACGCATTGAATCTCGTGGCGCTGTCGGCGCTTGTGCGTCATATTGACGGCGCACCTTTTTCTGCCACGGCGTCTGGCGTCGCACCCGCGTCACCACCAGAGCGTGCTGTCGAGGGGTCGATGCCCAGGCTGCTTGCACTCGATGAGGTGACGAAGGACACGGCCGACCTGATCCTGAAGATCAATCTGCTGGCCGATCGGCATCACGGAAGAATCGTCGCCAGCATGTATCGGCACCTTGCCCACTGGCCAGGATTTCTCGCGCTCTGCTATGCACAATTGGCGCCACTCGCCGCAGACGGCAGCATCGCGCATATGATCGAGTCTGCTCTCACGCTGGCAGATCACGCGGGCGCCCGGCTGCAGGGTCAGTTGACCGCAACGCCTCGGCCAGAGAATGTGGCAAATATTCGTCAGGCATCGGTCGAATTTATTGAACAGGCCATTAGCAAGATGGTGCCGATTGCCAAACTCATTGAAGCGAGTCTTGCCACGTGAGAGAATCGCTTTCGCCGACGAAACCTTAGAGGTACGGATGAGCCCGGAACGCCACTTCAAAAGTACCGACTACTTCCAATCGAATACGGGTGATCCGATCCGCACTGTGGTCACGGAATCCCCGGATTCGGTTGTCGTGGCGTGGCACGTCAATCCGGGGCAACGGATTGCGGCGCATATTCATCCACATGGCCAGGACACCTGGACCATCCTTTCGGGGCAAGGCGAATATCTTGTCCACGCGAACGGCGAATCCATCGACATCGTGCCCGGCGACATCGTGGTCGCACCGACAGGCAGCGTGCATGGCGTATACAACAGCGGTCAAGAACCGCTTCGTTTCATATCGGTTGTTGCCCCAGCAGCGGCCGGCTACGAACTCGCATGAGGTTGCGCTGTGCTCGCACGGCTGCCGCCTGATCAGTGCCCGGCGGATTCGTGAAACCTGATTATCTGGTCAAGCCGGCTGTTGCGGCCCTATGTTTTTGTCTGGCACCCCCTGCGTTTGCCCAGCAAGGTAGCGTCACGCTCTACGGGTTGGTTGATTCAGGCATCGCCTATCAAACCATTACTGGCGCGGATAAGTACACCCAGACAAAGTTTGGTGTCGCCAGTGGCATGCAGACCACCGCACGCTGGGGATTGCGGGGGCAAGAACCCCTGGGCAACGGTTACTCGCTCAACTTTGTTGTTGAGAGCAGCCTGGACCTGGACACAGGCGCGAGCCTGTCAAATGGCCGGCTCTTCGGACTGCAATCCTGGGTTGGCGTGGGCAAAGAGGATGGGGGATATTTTCGCCTGGGACGTCAAAGTGGATATGCCCCGGAGTTCTTCCTGCAGATTGATCCCTTCAGAGGCGGGCTGGGCCAGGCCCGCATGGCTTTTGCGTTTGGCGCAGCCAACTCCAACACCAAGTACAGCAACCTGATCAAACTGATGGCCGAACCGGTCGCAGGGATGAAGGTTGGTGTTGGTTATTCTTTCGCACCCCAGATGAGCACCTTCTATTTTGATGGCAATCAGGCGATCAGCACCGGCAGCGACTACAACTTCGGCACGATGAACAACACGAGGCTGATCACCGCAGGCGTGAGCTATGCAAGCGGGCCGCTGACGCTGGCGGCAACCTACGATCAAGTCATGCCCAATCTGAACGATGCCAGTCTCCCGAACAGCATGTCCGGCAACGCCAATATCCGCGAGTGGATTGTGGGCGGAAAATTCGACCTCGGCGTGGTTCATCTGTCGGCTGCCATCGGTCAAAACAGGGGCGGCGTTATTAACATGCAGGGCGTGTCGCTCACGACCACAGGCAAACCCACGATCGACCCGGGCACCTGGGGTGGCGGTCAGGGCGCGATGTTGTTTGACCCGGACCTGAGCTTCAACTCGGTCATGCTCGGATTCACGTTGCCGCTGGGCGAGGCATCGAAGATTTTTAGCGCCTGGACGCGGGCTGCCAACACGAGTTCAACCCGCGCTCTGAACAGCGTTGGCGCGCAAGACGCCTATAGCATCGGCTATCAGTACGATTTCACCAAACGCACGAACCTGTACGCCGCAACGTCCTACGCGACGAATATCGGCTTTACCGATAATACGAAGAGTTTTTATCTCCTGACGGGGATCAGGCATCGCTTCTGACAAGCGCCGCCGAAGGTGGCTTGCTCGCGCCCAGCTTTGCCCATCGGGAATTTCCCGCCTCAGCCAGTTGCCTGGCGTGTTCGCTACCGGGAATCTAACCCGGCGATATAGTCAGCAAGAATCGGGATGTCGCTTTCCTTGACCACGGAAAGCGCCGATGTCATGTTGCCATCCATGTCGTAACGCACGTGCGCTTTAAACGCCAGCAACTGTGCAAGCAAGTACTCGTATTGTTGCCCGGCAAGACGCGGAATGTGCTGAATGCCTTTGAGCGTAGGCCCGTGGCACTGGGTACAGTTGTATTGTTGCGCCAGGGCGGGGCCAAGTCTGATGTTTTCAGCCGATGCCTGATGCGTGGGGGGCGAAACCTTTTCTGACGCAAAATAGGCCGCCAGATTGTTCATCTCAGGGTTTGTCAGCTTCTCCGCGATCGGCGACATTTGCGGATTCTTCCGGTTTCCTTCACGAAAATTGTAAAGTTGCATGCCGATTGCCTGCGCCACGTGACCGGAGATCGAAGGTATGCCAGGGGTGACCGAGTTGCCGCCCGGCCCGTGGCACGGCAGGCAAATCTGCGACATCGCTTTACCCGCTTCGATATCTGCCGCCCACGCCTGCTGAAATGAAAACAAAAAAGCCGCAGCGGCCAGCAGGCCCGCTGCGACTTGTCGTGCGATTGCGACCTGGACCATTATTTTTGGTAGCTCACGCGATAGATCACGCCGTTATAGTCGTCGGAGAAAAGAATCGATCCGTCAGGCATTTGCAGGATGTCGACCGGACGTCCCCACATCGGAGGATCTGCCTTGTCGTCGGTCAGGAATCCTGACACAAACGGCTCATACTTCGTCACCTTGCCATCGGCGTCGAGCACGACGCGCATGACGTCATAACCGCGCTTGTCAGTCTTGTTCCAGGAGCCGTGGCGCGCCATGAGAATGTTGTTCTTGTACTCGGCGGGGAACATGTTGCCGGTGTAGAACTTCATCCCCAGCGGCGCGACGTGGGCCCCGAGCTTGAGAACCGGGGGCGTAGCGTTGGCGCACGTGTCGTACTTGCCGTAGATCGGATCGACAATATCCCCTTGATGGCAGAACGGGAATCCAAAGTTCTCGCCCACTCTGCTCACCACGTTCAGCTCGTCGTTTGGAACGTCTTCGCCAAGCCAGTCGCGCCCGTGCTCCGTGAACCAGAGCTTTTGGGTGACGGGATGGAAGTCCATCCCGACGGTGTTACGCACGCCCGTGGCAACGCGCTCAAGCTGACCATTCGCCGGATCGACGCGGAAAATTGCAGCCTGGTTGTACAGCGGCATCGTGATGTTATCGGGCGATCCGATGTTGAAGTAGAGTTTGCCGTCCGGGCCCATGGCCAGGTACTTCCAGTTGTGGCCCGGGCCATTGGTGGGGTCAAGACCGTCTACCACCAGCTTGCCGGGGCCTGGATTATCCAGATTGGCCTCGATGTTGTCCCAGCGCGTAATTTTGGTGCGCTCCGCAACATACAGCGTGCCTTTGGAAAACACGATTCCGTTGGGGGTGTCCAGGCCTTTCAGGATGGTTTTGACTTCGCGCTTGCCGTCCTTATCGACAATGGCAACGACATTTTTGCCCACGCGGTTGCCGACAAAAACCGTGCCTTTGTCACCCAGGGCCATCGAGCGTGCCGTCGGCACGCCGTCGGCCCACACGTCGACCTTGAAGCCAGGGGCAACTTTCAGCTTGCCCAGCGCAATGTCCTTAGCCTCTGTGCCGGTCATGATGGGCGCAAAGGGATGCAGCGTGACCGGTTGCGGCGTGTTGTCAATGCCTTGCTTCCAGGCGGGAGGCGGTGTCGCGCCTGCTGCGGGCGGCGCAGCGGTTTGGGAAAACGCGGGCATTGCGCACGCAAGCGTCAGAGCGGATATCGCTAGCCTAAATTGCATGAAGGTCTCCTGGAATATTTGATTTGTTATGTACCGGCGAGTCTAGCCAGAAACGGCCGCTTCAGTCGCATCGGCAAGCGATGTCCAAAAAGCGATCTTCATATTAAAGGAGTAATGCAATATATAAAACCCTTGAGAACTAGGGATATTCAGGTCTTTGCAGTTCAGGAAAACCATGATTGGCTTGCCTTCGTGCACCGCTTCGTCCGAAGCAAACCGGGCGCTCGCCATCACCCCACGGTTGACGCGGCGAGTCATGGCTGCGGTTTGCTTCTCAAAATGAAAGGCCGGCACGCGCGTCGCGTATTGCGGTTTGCCTTAAACTCTTGCGATGCATACGCCCGTTCCCTGTCGGGCCTATTGCCAACGCCAGAGATAAACATGCTTGCACGCTGCTGCTTGGTCATTTTGTTGTCTATCGCGACCTGCGCTTTTGCCCAGAATCCCGCGCAAAATCCGCCCTATCCGAGCGGAACGGTCAAAATCATTTCGCCCTTCGCGACCGGGGGGATTGCCGATACGTTCGCCAGAGTCATCGCCCAGCAATTGTCTGAAGTATTCCATCAGCCTTTCGTTGTCGAGAACAAGACGGGGGGCGGTGGAAATATCGGCGCCGATCTCGTTGCCAAAGCCGCACCCAATGGCTACACCCTGGTGATGGGAAGCATCGGCACGCATGCCGTCAATCAGTATCTGGTCAAAGACATGCCCTACGACCCGATCCGGGATTTTTCGCCGGTCGCTTACGTCATGAACGCCGAGGGCCTGCTTGTCATTAACCCGTCAGTACCGGCCAACAACGTGGGCGAGTTGATTGAATTGATCCGATCACAGCCGGGCAAGTTTTCCTTTGGATCCGGCGGCAATGGCACCAGCGGCCATCTTGCTGGCGAACTCTTCAAAGCAATGGCCAAGGTTGACATGGTCCATGTCCCGTACAAGGGGAATACGCTGGCCATCAACGACCTGATCGGCGGCCAGACGCAAATGATGTTCGCGACCATGCCAACGGTGCTGCCTTTCGTGAAGTCGGGAATGCTGCGGGCCCTGGCGGTGAGCGGCCGATCGCGATCGGATGCGCTTGCCCAGGTGCCGACCGTTGCCGAGACATTGCCCGGCTTTGACGTCACCAACTGGATAGGCCTGTTTGCGCCCGCTGGCACGCCAGCGTACATCGTCGACAAACTGAATGCCGAGGTGAACAAGATCATGCAGGAGCCTGCGGTCCTTGGAAGGCTTCAAGCCGAGGGCGCGACTTTCTCGCCGATGACCCCCCAGCAGTTCGGCGCGTTTCAACGTGCCGAGGCAGACAAGTGGGGCACGCTGGTTCGTGGCCTGAAGCTCGACTGAACGCAATCGCCCACGCGGTCGTTAGCACGGGCTTAAAAGGCGCCTCGCGACGGTGTGACGATCAGAATTTGAATCAAGCAGTATGCTGACCCTGTCCAAGTCGCAATTTTCACCCATCAATGGAGCCCATCATGGCCAACAACGAAAAAACCCCTAAGCGGGCCACAGAAGCGCCTAAAGGCGTCAAAGACCAGAAGGCCGGGCCCGTACAGCGCAGGATCGGGCCCGCCTCTTCGCTCGCGCCTGGTCGACGAAGCCCGGCCAGGCAGTCATCAGGACGCGGCAGGTAGCATTTCGCGGTATTCGGCATTCGCCAGGCAAGCCCGCTCTGGCGGCGAAACCTCATCGTCGCAACGGCGTGGGCGTCGTGAGAGAATACCGGAACATTACTGACAACCAATCGCGAGAGCGAATCGTGGTGGCTGTGGCGTCGACATGAGGATTTCGGTCGCGAATAATTTGACAAACCAAGCCGCTCCCTCCCCCCCTTCACCAACTGAACCCCTGCGCCGGATGACGCACGAGGGCAGGATTCACGACCGCTTTGATGAAGTCGTGAAAGTCCACCCATCCTATGTCGCGATCCGGGAGGGAGAACGGTCATGGACGTATGCGCAGATCGCTGCGCAAAGCGCGCACCTTGCCGTTGAGCTCCAGCGGGTTGTCGGAACCCGGGTCGGACCAGTCGCGATCCACGCGCGTCGATCTGCCCGGCTTGTCGTCGCCATGCTGGCGTGCTCACGAGCCGGGCTGACGTTTGCGGTGCTCGACAGCGCCTACCCTGCGATGCGAATCCGGGCGATGATCAAAGTCATCGCACCTGCGGTCCTGGTCACCGTCGACCGCGTCGGAGAGCCATTTGACCCTGAGCTCGAGCTTGCCGACGCCCTGCCTGTCATCGAAATTGATGACGCGGTCCTCAATCGCTTATCCACGGATCCACTCGCACCGATCGAAGATCGCCGGACCGATATCGCCTATCTGCTGTTTACGTCTGGGTCAACCGGCGCTCCGAATTGCATTCAGACGAGCCATGCACCGCTCATCCATTTCGTCGAGTTTTAC
>CAITPF010000288.1 GCA_903894155.1 uncultured beta proteobacterium
CGATCTCCAGAAGGCGGCGCCGGCGGACCTGATCCAGGCTGTCAGCGCGGCGTTTGGCGTTGAATACGGCGTGACGCTGGACATGTTGTCTGGCGGCTACGACCAACAGGTCAACTTGAAGATCCAGAAGGCGGAGATCACCGCTTTACAGGCGCACGAAAAAATTCAGCAGTCCGAGATTCGACTTGCCGAAGGACTGGATCGCGTCATGGCGACCGCGATGCAGGCGATGGCCAAGGCCGAGTTCGCGGAAAACGCGCTCCACGCGATCTATCACAGCACGTCCTGGAACGTCACGGCGCCATTGCGCTGGGTGGGCGACCAGCGGAAGTTGATGCGCGAGCGTGGCCTCTGCGGCAGGCTGCGCGATCTGGGCAAGAAGATCGCCCGTCCGATCCTGGCGCGTGGCATTGCATATTTCGATGCGCGCCCGGCCTTGAGGGCGCGGCATAGCGGCGTCGGCGGCAAGGCGAGGCTTTACGATCACTTGCGCAACGCCTACCTGCGTATTGCAATCGACGACCGCCCGACATCAGGCTCGGACACCATGGTCTCCCAAGATTCGGGCTACGCGCCCGAGTTGACCTGCACGCAGCCGGGTTTGCACGCGAAGGCAATCTACGCCGAGCTGAAAGCCGCGCTTGACCAGAGCGGGAGGGGTCAGTAATGCGCATCCTGATCGATCTGCAAGGCGCGCAAAGCGAAAGCCGTTTTCGCGGCATTGGCCGCTACAGCCTGTCGCTCACCCAGGCGTTGATTCGCAATGGCACGAGTCACGAATTTTTGGTTGCCCTCAACGGCATGTTTCCGGAAACCATCGAGCCGATCCGCTCGGCGCTCGACGGCTTGTTGCCCCAGGAAAACATTCGTGTCTGGTATGCGCCCGGCCCAGTCATCGGAATGTCCGAGGAAAACGGCCCCCGGATCCAGGTGGCAGAACTGATCCGCGAAGCGTTCCTGAATGCGCAGGAACCTGATCTCGTTCTGATCACGAGCCTTTTCGACGGGTTTGGCGACGATACGGTCACGAGCATCGGAGAGTTGCCGGCACGCCATAAAGTCGTTTCGATGATTTATGACCTGATCCCGCTCGTGCAATCCGATGTCTACCTGACGCCCAATCCGGCGTATGAAAAATTCTATCGACAGAAGCTCCAGCAATTGCAGCGCGCCGATGCCTGGCTCACGATTTCGGACTGCTCGCGGCGTGAAGCGATCGACCTCCTGGGGCTGGACGAAGATCGAATTGCGAACATCTCCGGCGCCTGTGATTCGGTTTTCGCGCGCGTCGAAGTTCCGGATGCCGACATCGCCTCGTTTGAGGAGCGCTTTGGTATTGCGGGGTCGTTCGTGCTGTACTCGGGCGGGGCTGATGCCCGGAAAAACCTGTTCCGGCTCATCTCCAGCTACGCGAAGCTGCCCGTGGCGCTGCGCAATGCGCATCAACTGGTGATCGCCGGCAAAATGCCGGCGCCAAATATGAATGCGTTGCGGGCACACGCCAAGGCGTGCGGCGTTGCGCATCAACGCCTGATCTTCACGGGCAGCGTGACAGACAAAGAACTTTGCCAGCTTTACAACCTCTGCCGCGCCTATGTGTTTCCCTCGCTGCACGAGGGCTTCGGGCTTCCGGTGCTGGAGGCCATGTCCTGCGGCGCTCCGGTCATTGCGGCGGGAACCAGCAGCCTGCCCGAGGTGGTGGGAATCCCCGAGGCATTGTTCGACCCGACCGATGAGCAGGATATCGTGGCCAAGCTCGTTCGCGTGCTGTCGGACGACGAATTCAGGCGCACGCTCGTCGAGCATGGTCTTGCACACGTGGGCTCGTTTTCATGGGATGCGTGCGCAGGCAAGGCGCTGGAGGCCCTGGGGGCTCTGTGCGATGTTGATGGGCAGGTCGCGAAGACCGCAGCGGAGTTGCCAGCGGACGCCGGC
>CAITPF010000289.1 GCA_903894155.1 uncultured beta proteobacterium
CTTTCTTGCGACACAAAACAAGCCGCAGTTTGACGGCATCATTTTTCGTTCTGTACAAGTCAAGGGAGGACGCAATGTCGTTCTCTTTCACAAAGCTGCGCGTGTCGAGACGATGAAGTTGCCGCAAGGAACGGAAATCGAAGTGCACAACGGCTACGGCACGGAGGAAGGGTGGGAGATCGACTATTCGGTCAGTGAACGAGTACCGCCTATGCCGCCGCCCGCGAACGATGATGATGCCTGGGATTTGGCCCCGCCATTTCCGAGCCCGATTTATCGTTCCGATAAAGCCGATTTCCGGGATGTAGCGCTATGTGTTGATTCCGAGTCCGTTTCAGTCCACCATGTTGAGTGGGTTAGCTTTCGCTTCACGACGCACAGCGTCTCGCGCCATCGCTCTGAAAAAGCCAGGGAAAAAATCTGATGTCCGAAAACTTGATCCGCATTCACTTTCGCCCCGGCGCCTACCAGCGCGCGAATGCATATCCAAGTGGAACTATCAATTATTGGCCTTGGCAGACGCTTGATGCACTTCAGCCAAGTCTCGACATCGCTGCCGTCAATACGGGGCGCCAATACAACATGCCACCAGGTCCTTATGGCATCGTGTTTGACGATGTGGAAGGTCTGCACGCCGTGGTTTACGAAGATGGTCGTATGGCGCTGACATCGGGGATCGAAATGCCCATGGCTGCCTACCGTGGGCAAACTAGGGAACACCACCCGTGCGTGCCGGGCCTGGCGCGCTTGCAACATTTGGGTGACCAATTTCTTGCTATCTGTCGAAGCGTGGCGTTTGAAGATGCCATTGCAGACCACCCCTATGTGCGTTTCAGCAGTCAAGCCCGTCTTTTAGATGCACCACTTCGCATTGACCTTGAGAGCATGGCACAGCACTATGGCCTGGCGACAGATTTGTTGGATGTCACAAGTAACTACGACGTCGCGAGTTTCTTTGCCACCTGCGAATGGAATGACGTACAGCAGAGCTTTCAGCCAGTGCTTTTTTCCGAACAGCCAGGTGTGATGTATCGGTTTGCGCCGTGTCTGTTTGTTGGCATAGAGGATTCAGCGCAATTTCAGCATGTTGGCTGGCAGCCGTTGCACCGCCCGGCCCAGCAAAGGGCGGATGCATTGCGCATGAAAAAAGGGCAGGATTTCGGCAGTCTACCAGCGGTGCAAAGGGTGCGATTCAGGCACAGCGCGAAGGTTTCACATCGCATATGGCAGAGCTTTGACCAGGGCCGAACGTTGTTTCCTAAGGACGCAGCAGCAGAACTGGCAGAGCAGGCAAAGCGGTTAACAAGATTTACCAGCCAGCAGCTGGAACGCGCTTGGCAAAGACTACTCGAATGGCACGCTCATTCATTGGCTGACGCGCAACGTCAAAGTGTTGTCGACAATTCAGGTCTGGCAATAGTTGATCACGCCGTTCTAAGCTGGGACGGACTGGACGTGGAACGTGATGAAGATCGTATGCGATCCCAATTACGGTTGATTCTTGAGCAAGTACGTTACCGTATGGCGGCTTATGCTTGATAGCCTCAGAGCCAGCCGAAGGTGTACATACATACGGCATGGCGGCGGGAGCGTGCCAAAGCGCCCATGACCAAAGACCTTTCACTACACGACGAAACGCACCTCAAGGTGCTGCGCTTGCTTGAGTCCTCGCCCAACATCAACCAGCGCAAGCTGGCTGAGTCGCTGGGTGTCAGCCTAGGCAAGACCAACTTCTGCCTGAACGCCTTGTTGGACAAAGGATTGGTTAAGATGGAGCACTTCCGCACCAGCACCAGAAAACTAAACTACGCCTATCTGCTTACGCCAAGCGGCGTCACAGCAAAAGCAGCCCTCACGCAACGAATTTTGAAGCGCAAGATGGAA
>CAITPF010000290.1 GCA_903894155.1 uncultured beta proteobacterium
CCCTCGTAGGGCGCGCTGAGTTCGGCGAACTTGCCGGACTTGTCCCAGTCGAAGCTGCCGCCATCCACCACCAGGCCGCCAATCACCGTCCCATGGCCACTGAGGAATTTGGTGGCCGAGTGGTAAACCAGATCGGCGCCCTGTGTGAAGGGCTTGACCAGCCAGGGCGTGGTCAGCGTCGAGTCCACCAGCAGCGGCACACCGTTTGCATGGGCAATGGCCGACACCTCGGGGGTGTTCAGCACATCCAGGCCCGGGTTGCCAACCGTTTCGCCAAAAAACAGCTTGGTATTGGGCCGCACCGCCGCGCGCCAGCCGTCCAGATCGCCCGGTTTGACGAACGTGGTGTCGATCCCGAAGCGGCGCATCGTGTAGTGCAACAGGTTTTGCGAGCCGCCATAGAGCGCGGTGGATGCCACGATATGGCTGCCCGCGCCCATCAGCGTGGCAACGCACAGGTGCAGGGCGGCCTGGCCGCTGGCCACGCTGATGGCACCGACACCGCCTTCCAGCGCCGAGATGCGCTGCTCGAGCACTGCATTGGTCGGGTTGCTGATGCGCGAATAGACATGGCCCGCCCGCTCCAGATTGAAGAGCGAGGCCGCATGATCGCTGGACTCAAAAACAAAGGAGGTGGTGAGGTGAATCGGCACGGCGCGCGCGCCGGTGGCGTCTGGCGTGGCGCCTGCATGCAGGGCGAGGGTATCGAACCCGGGGTCGGCGTAGCCTGCCATGTGGGTCTCTTCCTTGTTTTGAGTGGGACGGGGCAGTTTGGACTACTTTATGCCCGCGTCCTCGGCAAAGCAAACCGTCAGGCTTTCAAAGCGAAGATCACGATCGCGAACTTCCGATTTGAGGCGGCTTATGGGTGCATGTGCCGTGTTAGCCTTTGTGTCCGCGGTCGTCATCGGCTGAGTGTAAGAAGCACTGGTTGCAAGGGTGTTGTTCAACATGAAAATCCGACTTCCGCTCCAAATTCACATCTCAACCCTGCTTTCGCTCATGGTGCTTTTGGCGGGCGGGCTGGTTGGTGGGTTTGCGTTCCAGCAATCGCGCTCGTCGCTGGAGATGCAGGCTGCTGATTCTTCGCGACGCGTGACGTCAGTCGTCGCGACCGAAATTCGAGGCTTAGCGTTGCCAGCGGTGACGGCGGTCACGGCGCTTGGATTTTCCAGCATTTCCGAAGCCACCACGCTCGGGGACCGACTCAAGAGGCTTGGCCTGCTGATCAAGCTCATGAACGATTCGCCGGTCATTTCATCTATCTACGTAGGGTACGACACGGGCGACTTCTTTTTCGTGCACCAGATATCCGATGAGTTCGCGCCTGAAGCCGCCAAGATACCAGCGGGTGCACGTTTTCTGGTACGAAGCATCGAGCACAGCACGCAACCACCCAAGGGCACTCTCATATTCCTTGACGCCAATCTGCAAACGCTGCATGAGGAGGATGCGCCAAAGTACGCAGATCAATTTGATCCCCGGCGTCGCGACTGGTATGCGAAATCGCTGGCAGTCACCGGGCCGACCGCAACCCCGCCCTATCGCTTCTTCACGGATCACAAGGTGGGTACCACCATCGCAAGGCGGACTCCAAACGGACGCTCAGTGGTCGGCGCGGACATCTTACTGCAGGAGGTCAACGAGAATCTGATGCAACATCGGGTGAGCCCGAGCCAACAATTGACAGTCGTCAACGCACAGGGCCTGATCATCGCGACCGCCACCGGCGCTAACGAAGTGATGAATTATGGCGGATCGGAAAATGCGCCTGCGTTGACGCCATTAAAGGACAGCAAGAACCCCTTGCTTGCGAGAATCGTCGAGCCGATCCGCGGCATGGATGGCGAGCATTCGTTGACAACGAAAATCAATCTCAATGGAGTCGACTGGCGTGTCAATGTCCACTCTGTGGTCGTGCTCAAAGAGTTGCCGACACTATTTCTCATCAGTGCGATACCGGAGCACGAATTACTGGGAAATGCCTACAAGGTGGCGTCAACTTCCGGATGGATCATGCTGGCGATTATCTTATTGATGATTCCCCTGGCACTTTTAATTGGACGCGGAATATCCGGCTCACTTCGCCTTTTGAGCAAGGAGGCCAGGGCAATTCAGAACTTTGAGTTTTCCCGTCCAATCCATGTCGAGTCGATAATTCTGGAGGTGGATGAAGTTGCAAAAACAATGCAGGGTATGAAGCAGACGATTAATCGCTTTCTCGACGTGAGTCGTGCGGTAGCTTCTGAAGAGAACTTTGACCGCCTGCTTCCCATGTTGTTGACTGAAACCATTTCTGCATCGGACGCCGAAGCAGGGGTGCTGTATCTGATCGATGAGTCGACCCTGATTCCGGTCGCTATAAGGTGTCACGGCGAAAATTCCGCGGGTTCCGGGTTGCCCATTTTCCTTTCTCAGGCACATCCATTGATTGCAAAGGCGATCGAAACCGGCTGTTCACAGTCAGGCGCAGTGAGCCGTGCTGACATTGAATCCATCGGACTTGGCGCATTGCCAGCGCGTGCGCTGCCCGAGCAGGCGTTAGTCGTTCCGCTGCACAATCGGCATAAAAAGCTGCTTGGCGTCGCACTGCTGGTGCAAGAAAGGCAGATCACAGAGGCCCAGGCCTCGTTCATTCATGCTTTGACGACGGCATCGACCACCTCACTCGAAACGCGCGAGTTGATCAAGATGCAGAAGGAGTTGTTTGAAGCATTTATCCAGCTCATCGCGGGTGCAATTGACGCCAAGAGCCCCTATACCGGAGCCCATTGCAAGAGGGTGCCAGAGCTGACCAAGATGCTGGTGCGCGCGGCCTGCGCTCAAACGAGTGGGCCTTACTCGGATTTTCAGCTTAGCGAACAGGAGTGGGAAGCCGTGCATATCGGCGCCTGGCTTCACGACTGCGGCAAGATCGTTACTCCGGTCGATGTGGTCGATAAGGCAACGAAGCTGGAAACGATTTATGACCGGATTCACGAGATCCGTACGCGGTTTGAGGTTCTGAAGCGCGATGCGGAAATCAGGTGCTTGCAGGCGATCATCTCCGGAGCAGAGGAGGGCGCTGCCAGGGCCCTGCTTGTGGACGACGTTCGTCAGTTAGACGATGATTTTTCCTTTATTGCCAGTTGCAATATGGGAGGAGAATTCATGTCTGAAGACAAAGTCGAACGATTAAAGTCGATCGCTGGCCGAACGTGGCAGCGTACGATCGATAAGCGGATCGGGGTCTCCGGGGAGGAGTTGGATCGCATGGGGCAAGATGAAGCGACCTTGCCGGTGGTGGAACAGCTATTGGCCGATCAGCCTGAACATAGATACCCGCGCAAGGCGCAAGACCATATGCCTGACGATAATCGCTGGGGATTCCGCATGCCGGAGCCTGAACTTCTCTACAACAAAGGGGAGCTCTACAATCTTTCGATCGGACGCGGCACACTCGTTGACGAAGAGCGCCACAAGATCAACGAGCACATGACGCAAACGATCATGATGCTCACGGCGCTGCCATTCCCCAGGCACCTGCGTTCGGTTCCCGAGATTGCAGGAGGCCATCACGAAAAGATGGATGGAACCGGCTATCCGAAACGGTTGTCGCAAACAGAGCTCTCACCGATCACGCGCATGATGGCGATCGCCGACATCTATGAAGCCCTTACGGCAATTGACCGCCCGTACAAGAAGGGCAAGACCGTCTCCGAGGCAATCAAGATCATGTCCTTCATGAAGAAGGATAAGCACATCGACGCCGAGGCGTTCGATCTTTTCCTGTGCTCGGGTGTGTATCGTGAGTACGCCGAGCAACATCTGACGCCAGAACAGATCGACGATGTCGAGATCGAGAAGTACTTGGGATGAATGCTGACGGTAAGCTGGGCCGGCGCCCTTATCGTGCAACAAGTCGAATCGCGCAATACCGAGGCTAACTTGTGAATTCTGGCGAACCAAAGGCTAAGTGCTAATCGCGAGATCCAGGTAGCAGGTTCTGTATGTTCGTCATGGATTTCGGGCTGCGTGATGCAATCTCAAAATTTCTACGTCATCGTCACGCACGCGATAAATGGCGATGTAGTTCTTGTGCAGGACTAGCTCACGCGTGCCTGCGACGCGGCCAGCCCTGCCCATGCCAGGATGGGCCTGGAGCTTGGTCACCGAATCCCGCAACTCCAGCACAAAACTGGTCGCACGCGTGGGATTGTCGCCGGCAATGAACGCAGCGATTTCATCAATAGATCGAAGCGCGGTCTTGGTCCACTTGATCGCCATTCATCAAGCGCCGTATTTGGCGAACGTCGCTTTGACCTGTCGGTCGGTGGCGAATTCGCCTGCGTCGGCTTCTTTGATGCCTTCATGAATGTCACGAATCTGCCAGGATTCACGCTGCACATAGTTGGTCAGCGCATCAATGGCCAAATAGCTCTTGGTCCGTGCGGTCGCCTTGGCCAACTCTTCAATCTGGTTGTAGAGCGCCTCGGGCAGGCGCACGTTGATGGTTCTAGCGGTCATAGTATGTAACACTTTTGTGCATTTGTATTACACAGCATTGTCTACTTCACATGCCTGAAGGTCAAGGCGGGTGATCAACATATGGTTGCGTCGACTGCCCAGCACTCAGCAACATGATCTGTAAGCTGAAAAGGAAGTTCTTTGCTGGCAGACGCCTGTGGGGGTGCGGCGCAAACAGTCCGATGGCCAAAATCGGCCCTTCGCGTCCAGGATCTCGCGCATAATAAGTCGAAAAATCGGACGGCTGCCGAGGCAGCAGCTAAACCAAACAATGTCTTGACCCCTGCGGCGCTCGACCCATACAGTCGGCGTGGCGCAGGAATTGACTCAGAGCAGTATCAAACGGACCGACAGGAGCTGAGCATATGGCAAACGGGAAAGGCTATCCGCAGATCATTATCACCGAAGAGGGGATGCGCGACGGCTTGCAGATAGAGGACGCGAACATACCGGTCGACAAGAAGGTGGCGCTGCTCGACGCGCTCTCCGAAACTGGGCTCAAGCGCATCGTGGTGGGTTCATTCGTGAGCCCCAAGTACACGCCGCAGATGAAGCACATCGACGAGATCATGCACAAGTTTCATCCCAAACCCGGGGTGACGTATCTCGCCCTGGCCCTGAACGCGAAAGGCGTGGAGCGCTCGCAGGAATATTCCCCGCCGCTGACGATCGAGCGTTCGAACGGGTGGGCGCGCGGTCGGCCGAAGCTGTTTTGCCACATGTGCGATGTTTTCATCCGGCGAAACACCAACCGTTCGCAGTTGCAGGAGATGGCGTCCTGGCCCGCGACCATTGCCGCGGCCAAGGAAAAGGGTGCCAAGGAAGCCGGCATCGGCGTGAACGCGACATTCGGTTCGAACTTCGTGGGAGACTTCACCGTCGAAATGGTGATGAAGTTTCTTGAGATGCAGCACGCGCTGTGGGACGACGCGGGCATCAAGGTGACCGAGGTGAGCATCGGCGATCCAATGGGCTGGTGCCATCCGCAAAAGGTCGAGCAGATTCTGGGGCAGATCAAGCAGCGGTGGCCTGATATCCACGACTTCGGTTGTCATCTGCACAATGCGCGGGGGATGGCGGTCGCTTCCACGTACGCGGCGATTACGTCCCTGGACTCCAGTGACGTGCTGCGCCTGGAGACCACGATCGGCGGCATCGGCGGTTGTCCGTATTGCGGTACCGGTCAGGCGACCGGCATGGCTCCGACCGAAGATATTATGCATATGCTGGAGGGGATGGGCATCGAAACGGGAGTCGATCTGGACAAGCTGATCGATTGCGTCTGGATGCTCGAAGAGATGCTCGGGCGCATGACCTGGGGACACGTCTCCAGGGCGGGCCCGCGGCCCACCAGGCCTGACCAGTTCTTCAGCGCAAACGCGCCGTTCGTGGAAACGATCCAGCAGGCCACGCACTTCAAACTGGGGCCGGAGCAGTACGACGGCTGCATCGTGCCGTGGAGCGAGCCGATCACCAGTCCTTACCTGGACCGGGTCCAGAAGGGCTTGCCGCCGTACGAGGTCAACGGATCCTGGCCGTGGGAAGAGGATTTCTTCCCGAAGCCAGCGAAGGGCTCGCAATCGGCCTGAGGCGATCTCGGACCGGATCCCGGTTACCGGAACGACGCCTTTGCCAAGACCAACTGATATTGCGCTGGCGTTGTGCCCGACAGATTCACAATCTAGGAGAGTAGGAATGGCTGAGTCACTGTTAACCCCCGAAGTCAAAGCGTACGTGGGCCACCAAAGCCGCCCCCATACCAATCGTTTCCCGATCAGCGAGGAAATGATCTTCGAACTGGCGGACGCGATCGAAGATCCCAACCCGCTCTTCCTGGACGCGGTCTACGCCAGGAACAGCCGGTTTGGCGGATTGCTGTGTCCGCAACTGGCTGCATGGAAGGACTGGGCACCACGCATCGACTATTTCGGAGCGGCTCAGGACAGCCACTTCCAGGTTCCGCTTCCCTTCAAGAGCTATGGATTCAATGGCGGGAGCAAGTGGACGTTTCACCGACCCGTGCGGGTGGGAGACCTGATTACAAAAACCGAGAAGATCGTGGATATCTCCGAGCGGCCGGGTCGTACCGGCCACCTGGTGTTCATTGCCCGCGAGATAACGCAGTCAAATCAAAAGGGGGAATCGCTTCTGACGATTCGCCACACCAGCATCTTCCGCAAGCGTGCCGAGACGGAGGTGGAGGACAAACCCGAGCTATCGGGTCCGGTGAATCTGCCCCGCATGTCTCCTCCCGAGCGTGGCGAGGTCGTGGAAAAGCAGGTGTGGAGCGCGCCACCGCAGCGGACATTCGACCAGGTCAATGTGGGAGACGAGATTACGCCAGTGGTGAAGGGGCCAATGACGACCGGACACCTCGTTCGCTGGGCTTCGGCCAACGGAAACTACGCGCGCATCCACTGGGATCTGCCATACG
>CAITPF010000291.1 GCA_903894155.1 uncultured beta proteobacterium
CCAGCAGGGTATAGCCGTCGGGCTCGGATTTGACGACGAACGCGCCGCCCACGTTGCCGCCCGCGCCGGTACGGTTTTCGACGAGCACCGTCTTGCCCAGTGTGGTGGAGACATACTCGGCGACGGTGCGCGCCACGATGTCCACGCCTCCGCCCGTCGCGTAGGGCACCACCAGGCGGATCGGCTTGGTTGGGTAGCCTTGCGCCGACGTGGGCGCGCAGAACGAAAGGCCAGCGGCCGCGACGGTCAGGGCAAGGAGCACATGCCGCGGGGCGCGACGTTCAATGAATCGCCACATGTCGGTGGTCTCCCTGTCGTGTTGATCTTGTGGGGTCAACTTATCCCCCGGGCGGCGCCCCTGTCAAGATCGGCGGCGCAGCGCGCACCGCCACGCGACGGCCGCACGACGCCCTGACATGGGCTGCGCCATGGTTTAAGCTTGGCCCAAAAACGTCGACGTCCGGCGGGAACGCCTTGCGAAACAAGAGACAGACCATGACGCTTTACCCGAGCCTTTTCTCCCCGATCACCCTGGCAGGTCGGCGCTTGCGCAACCGCATCCTCCACCCGGCAATGAGCACGGTAACCGCCGCGGACGGGCGCGTCACCGACAGGCTGATCCAGTATCACCTGAATCGTGCGCGTGGCGGTGCAGCGCTGCTGGTCACCGAGCCGGTGGCGGGCGCGCCCCATCAGAAAATGGGAACCCGGGTGCGGGCCTGGAATGCGCACGATGAGGATGGCTTGAGGCGCTGGGCGCGCGCGGTCGAGGACCAGGATTGCCGGCTGGTGGCCCAATTGCAGGATTCGGGGCGAGGGCGCCATGCGCCGGGCAAGAACTTCGAGGCGATCGGTGCGTCGGCCTTGCCCGATGGCATCAGCTGGACGATGCCCCACGTCATGACCGCCGACGAGATCGGCACGTTCATCGGGCATTTCGCCGAGTCTGCCGCGCGCGTGCGTCGCTGCGGCTTCTCGGGCGTCGAGCTATCGGCGGGTCATGGTCACCTGTTTCACCAGTTCATGTCGGCCTATTCGAACGAGCGCACCGATGCGTATGGCGGCAGCTTTGAGAACCGCATGCGCTTCATGCTCGAGCTCATCAAAGCGGTGCGGGACCTCGCCGGGCGCGATTTCATTCTCGGGCTGAAGCTGCCGAGCAACGACGGGATCGCGGGGAGTATCGATCCCGCGGCCGCGGCGCAGATTTGCACGCGCCTGACCCTGTCGGGCGACGTCGACTATGTCTGTTTCGCGCAAGGCGCGCACGCGCGTACGCTCGAGTTGCACGTCCCGGACGGCCATTGCGAGCGCAATACGTATGCGTCGACGCTCAAACTGCTCAAGGCTTCTGCCGGAAAAGTGCCCGTCGTGGCGCTCGGTCGCATCAACGATCCCGCGATGGCCGACGCCATCATCGAGCAGGGGGATGCCGAGCTTGTCGGCATCGGGCGTGCCCTGATTACCGATCCGGCCTGGCCCCGCAAGGCAATGCTGGGGCAGGCCGCGCGTATTCGGTATTGCGTCGCGGGCAACACCTGCTGGCGCACGATCGTCGACTATCTGCCGATCGCTTGCGACAACAACCCGCGCGTGGCAAGGCCCGACGAGCTCGACGAAACCTTCGAGCCGGCACCGGTCCGCAAGCGCGTGGTGGTGGTCGGCAGCGGCATCGCGGGCCTTGAGGCTGCCTGGGTCGCCGCCGGACGAGGCCATCACGTGACCCTGATCGGGCGCTCTGGCGAGGTGGGCGGCAAGACGCGCTTGCTCGCGACGCTTCCGGGCGGTGAAGATCTTTCCAGCATTTACGATTTTCAGTTCGTCGAGGGCCAGCGCGTGGGCGTTGAATACCGCCTCGGCTTGAACGCGGATGTCGGGGACGTTCTGGCGCTCAAGCCCGATGCGGTGATCCTCGCAACGGGCTCGACGATGACTTGGCCGCGTTGCCTGCCCAGCGCGTTGCGCGACGAGGGCCTCGTGCC
>CAITPF010000292.1 GCA_903894155.1 uncultured beta proteobacterium
GCCGCCAGCGCGATCACCAGCGTTTTCGTATAGGCCAGCGGCTTGAACAGACGGCCTTCCTGTTCGACGAGCGTAAACACCGGCAGGAAAGAAACGGCGATAACAAGCAGGGAAAAGAATACCGATGGGGCCACCTCCATAACAGCTTCGAGCACCACCTCGCGATGATTGCCGATGCCGCCTTTTTCACGCCAAATATCCAGTTTTCGGTAGACATTTTCAACTTCAATAATGGCGCCGTCCACAAGAACACCGATGGAAATGGCGATGCCGGAAAGACTCATAATGTTCGACGTGATGCCCATGAAGTACATCGGGATGAAGCTGAGCGCCACGGCAACGGGAATCGTGACGATCGGCACGCTGGCCGACGGGATGTGAAAGAGGAAGAAC
Organism: uncultured beta proteobacterium; assembly: GCA_903894155.1. Classification (GTDB taxonomy): domain Bacteria; phylum Pseudomonadota; class Gammaproteobacteria; order Burkholderiales; family Burkholderiaceae_B; genus Zwartia. The sequence goes on from CAITPF010000292.1 coordinate 394, forward strand.
ATGATGACCAGACTTACGACGATCATCTCCATCAGGAGTTCTTCCTTGAGATTGTCAATGGACTTCCGGATCAGGTCCGAACGATCGTAGGTCGTCCGAATTTCAACGCCTGCGGGCAGTGAGGGCTTCAACTCCTCCAGTTTGGCTGTGACACGCTTAATCACATTCAACGCGTTCTCGCCATGGCGCATGACGACAATCCCGCCGACTGTGTCGCCATTGCCGTTGAGATCGGCCACACCACGCCGGATTTGAGGGCCGAACGCAATGGTCGCTACGTCGCGCAATAGCACGGGGGTGCCTTGCGCGCTCGCCTTGACTAAGATTTTGCCCAAGTCGTCCGTGGATTTCACATAGCCGCGGCCCCGCACCATATACTCCCGGCCGCTCCACTCGATGAGCCGTCCGCCAACCTCGTTGTTGCTCTTGCGGATCGCCTCGACGAGTTCCATCACCGACAATCCGTAGTTTTGCAGGCGGTTCGGATCAATCGTCACCTGGTACTGCTTCTGAAAGCCGCCGATGCCGGCAACCTCCGCAACGCCCGGAACGCTTTGGATGGCATAGCGCAGCACCCAGTCCTGAAAGGTTCGCATTTCGGCCAGGTTGTGTTTGCCGGATTTGTCCACCAGCGCATACTCGAATACCCACCCTACGCCCGTGGCGTCCGGTCCCAGTTCCGGAGTGACGCCGGTCGGCAGATTGCCCTGGATCTTCGACAGGTATTCAATCACCCGGCTGCGCGCCCAATAGAGGTCCGTCCCATCCTGAAAGACGACATAGACATAGGAGAATCCGAAATCGCTGAAGCCCCGGATCGCCTTGACTTTCGGCGCGCCGAGCAGGGCGGTGATGATCGGAAAGGTTACCTGGTCCTCCATGATGTCCGGACTGCGGTCCCATTTCGTATAGACAATCACCTGCGTGTCGCTCAAGTCAGGAATGGCGTCCAGGTGGATATTCTGCATCGTGAAAATGGCATAGGCAACCGCGGCGGCCACCAAGCCGATGACCAGCAGACGATTATGCGCGCTGAATTCGATAATCTTCTTGATCATGGGTTACTTCCCGACGAGTGCTTCCAGCGCCGCTTTCATGGACGACTCGGAGTCCACAAGAAAATTGGCGGAGGTCACCACGCTGCTGGTCCCGCAATCCCACGTCGACGATTTGGAGGGCCTGCAGTACCTGGTGTCCTTGCAGACTCTCGACTTGACGGGCAACGAACTCACCACGCTCAACGGGAGCCTGAACA
>CAITPF010000293.1 GCA_903894155.1 uncultured beta proteobacterium
ACTGACTGCATAACCGACCCCGCCACAAAGAAACACCACGTTTCAGTTTAGGCATCCCTCATGTCAGCATGATGACAACCGCATGACGTTTGTGGTTTACCGCAGTGCACTATGTTGAGTGTTTCTGTGATTAATCGGAGTGGTTCACTATGTTAATGAATGGTAGTGTTGCGATCGTGACTGGCGGCGCCAATGGAATTGGTGAGGCCGTCGCAAGGCACCTGAGCAAACAGGAAGTCAAGGTTGCCATCGTCGACCTCGATCAGGAAAGCATTGATCGTGTCGTCGGCGAAATCAAGGTGGCGGGCGGCCAGGCCATTGGCGTCAAGGCGGACGTCACCAGTGAGGCCGACACCGCGAGGTTCCTGGATGAAACCATCGCCGCTTTTGGACAACTCAATGTCGTGGTCGCCTGCGCAGGCATTATCCGCGACAGCACCATGCTGACGCTCGACAAAGCAACAGGAAAAGTCTCTAAGAAGATGACGATCGAGAAATGGAACGACGTCATTAATATTGATCTCACCGGCACCTTCCTGACGCTGCGTGACGCCGCAGAGCGCATGGTCAACGGCGGTTGGGAGGGCTTACTGGTGCCGATCTCATCGGTCAACAAAGTCGGTCAAATCGGGCAATTGAACTACTCCAGCGCGAAGACGGCAATCGAGCTCATGCCCAAGATCATCATCGGAGAATTTCTCTTGCGTGGAATCCGCAATATCCGCTGCGTCGCGATCGCTCCCGGCTACACCGAGACGGCGATGCTCAAACGCATGAACCAGGATGTCCTGAACGCGATTCTGGCCGATGTGCACCTGGGGCGGCTCATCAGCCCGGACGAGATTGCCGGACTGATCGGCTACTGCATGCAGAACCGGGCGCTGAACGCCACGACGATCGAGATCACGGGCGGACTTTGCTACCCGCGCGGCATCGCGAAATGAAGGATTTAGCCAACATCGGCAACTAGGCGAACACCTGGACGGATAGTTCCTGAGCCAATATGTCCACGACCTCGAACACCGCGCGATTTCTGATCTTCTCGGTTGCATCATGAAAAGTCGGAAGGTTCGCCAGCAGTTCGGTCGTGGCACGCTGCACGTCGCGCAACGACGACACGACAATCCCGAGGTTGTTTTCCTTCACCCACGTTGTGTTGTAGCGCTCCTGGGGCATCGTCCAGGCATTCCTGAACGTAATCACCGGCAATCGCATATGCACAGCCTCGCTCAGGCTGCCGGGCCCGGGCTTGCCAATAAAGAAATCCGAAATCGCCATATAGCGTTCGATGTCAGGGGTGAAACCGATGGCGACATGTCGCGCTTTGACTTTTTGTGCACTCAGGCGCCTGGCCAGCACTTCGTTATGTCCGCATAGCAAAATGAGCTGAACGTCTTCGAGGGACTTCGCCACCTTCAGCATCTGTGAAGAGCCATGACCGCCGAATCCGACGAGCCCGGTCGGGCGTTCGGGATCGAGCCCCAGTTTGCGCAGCTCCCCGGGGCGGTCAAGCTGCCCGTCGCGGTAAAACGACGGGCGCAAAATCATCCCGGACACGAGCGTTACCTGGCTCGGCGGATAGCCGGCGTCGCACGCCTGTTGAAATGCCCTTGGCGTGCCGCATACGATGCGCTGGTTCAGCCCGGGTTCGATCCAGAAATTGGGCGGGTTGTCCGCAAGGTCGGTCATCACCGTCATGAACCGAACGTCACCAAACCCTGGCCTCAAGGAGTCGTAGATCGGTCTGATGAAGTTCGGCACGAGCGAGACGACAAGATCCGGCCTGCCCGATTTCCAATGGCGCTCAAGGCGCTGGACCAAAGAAGCGTGACTCATGCGAATCATGCCTTGCAGGATCTTGAGCTCGGTCGTCAGACCCATGGTCCAGCCACGACGCAGCCTCAGGTTGTAGAGATCCTCTGGCGCAAAACCCGTGAGACGTCGAAACGAACCATCGGGGTCAAGAACTTCGAACAGGTTGATGAGGCGAACATTCCAGGGGCGGCCCTGTGTCCGACACACTTCCTGAAGCGCCAATGCGGCCGAGCGATGCCCGCCACCGGCGTTGAAGTAGATTAAATCGACGGTCTTTGTCATCGTCTGGATGATCTGTCATCTACGTTACCGCTAGATGAATTACGGTTGCCGACGTCCCGAAACGTTAGAAATAGGCAAATTTGACTAGGAAAAGCACCGCCACCACGCAGGTCGCCGGGTGCAGCGTCTTCGCCTTGCCCGTCAGCGCCTTCAACAAAACGTAGCTAATGAAGCCGAACGCAAGGCCGTTTGCGATTGAATAGGTAAATGGCATGGCCAGCGCCGTCAATGCCGCAGGCACCGACTCGGTGACATCATCCCACCGGATCTCCTTGAATTCACGCATCATCAGCGCCGCCACGTAGAGCAACGCCGGTGCGGTGGCATAGGCCGGAACCGATCCGGCCAACGGCGAGATGAATAGCGCCGCGAGGAAAAGCAGTGCGATGACCAGTGCGGTGAGGCCAGTGCGCCCACCCGCCTGGACCCCGGCGGCGCTTTCAATGTAGGCCGTCGTGCTGCTTGTGCCCAATACGGAGCCGACGATGATTGCCGTGCTGTCGGCGAACAGGGCGCGCCCCAGGTTGCTTGACCCATCTGCCCGGACAAGGCCTGCCGCGCGCGCAACCCCGATCAGCGTTCCCGTTGCGTCGAACACTTCGACCAACACGAAGACCAGGATAACGCTGAGCAAGCCAGACTTCAGCGCACCGACCACGTCCATCTGCAGGAACGTGGGCGCCAGACTTGGCGGCGCGGCAAAAATTCCGGCAAACGTATTGCTTCCCAGCAGCGTCGCCAACACCGTGACCGACAGAATGCCGATCAGGATCGCGCCGCGCACCTTGAGGGCATCCAGGATGGCAATAATGAAAAAGCCGAGTATGGCGTAGAGCACCGAAGGCTCATGCATGTTGCCGAGCGTGATTTTCGTCGCCGGGTGCGCAACCACGATGCCGGCCGAACTCATCGCGATGATGGCAAGAAACAGCCCGATGCCCGCCACGATCGCACTGCGCAATGAAGTCGGGATCCCGCCGATCAGCCATGCGCGGATTCCAGTGATCGTCAGCGCCAGGAAGACGACGCCGGAGATGAATACCGCCCCTAAGGCCTGCTGCCAGCTATACCCCATGGCACCGACCACGACAAACGCAAAGAACGCGTTGAGCCCCATGCCAGGTGCCATGCCCACGGGCCAGTTCGCCACAAAGGCCATGACCCCGCTGCCGATCGCGGCAGCCAGGCAAGTCGCCACGAACACGGCGCCCTTGTCCATGCCTGTCGACGACAAAATCGCGGGGTTCACGAACAGGATGTACGACATCGTCAGGAAGGTCGTCAGCCCCGCGACGACTTCCGTACGCACGTCAGTGCCATTGGCACGGAGGCGAAAGATTGCTTCGATCACGGTGGTCTCCAGTCGAGCGGTTTGTTGTGTCTGCCTGATTCTGGCTAAACAGCATACCAAAGCACCGCCAGAGATTCACTGGAAAACTGCGCGAACAAGGGAAGCGCACTCGCCGAAAAGACCTCAAATGCGGCCTCCCCCCCCCGCGCTCGGCCTTCGCTTAGTTGAGCGCCTGTACCGTAGGAACCGTATTGAGCGTGATAAATTTGAGGTCTTTGGCGTCGAAGTCGGCCTTCTTCAGGTCAAACGCTTGCGGCGACGGGTTCTCGAACGTCCTGACGTAGTAGGTGAGATTTTTTGCGTCGCCCACGACTGTCCATTCGGTAATTTCGTAACCGCCGGCGCCACCGCCGTAGGGATTGCTCGCGGGTAGCCGAATCGAACCCGGTGTAATGTCAAAGTTATCCATGATGTGCCAGGCGATATTCACCTGTTGCACGGAGTTGCCCTTCGGCGCGGACGCTGCAAAGGTGACTGCCCGTATGAAGCGGCTGGTGCTGAGCGAATCGCCCGGCAAGCCATGCAGGCCGCTACCGGAGCTTGGCGGACCAAACTTCTGCCCGCCGATGGTAATCGGGTCGCGTTCGACCGGCGTCAGGTTGACGTAGTTGCCGATATTTGCCAGGTGCCAGGCAAAGGCCGGGTCGTTGGTCATCACACCAACCGGGTTGTCGGTAATGACAAGCTTGCCCTCGAGGTATTCAACCACGATGCTTTTCGCTTGCGCATCGTGAAGCGTCATCCGGACCTGAACGATGCCTTTGTAGTCGCCCTCTGGCGAACTGTTTACAAGGATCTGGGATAACCCCTTCTTAGCCTCTTCAACGGTCGCGAAATTGCTCAGGGCATAGATCAGCATCTGATACGAAGCGATGCTGTTTTTCGACTCGCCCTCGGTGGGGCGCTGATAAACGGCCGTATTCGGCGCATTCAGCAGGCCGCCCGTCATCCCCTTTTCATTCATGCCGTCAACAAGGATCGGCTG
>CAITPF010000294.1 GCA_903894155.1 uncultured beta proteobacterium
CAGTTTCTGGTAGACACTGACTGCACGCTGATTTTCGCAGTCGACGATCAGCGACAGCTTGTAAAGATTGAGCACCGCAAAGGCATAATCCATGGCAAGCGTCGTGGCCACCGTGGCATAGCCCTTTCCCTGATGCTCGGGCGCAATGATGATCTGAAATTCTGCCCGACGATGGATGTGATTGATTTCAACGAGCTCGACCAGTCCGACGCGCACGCCATCCAGTTCAGCGACAAAGCGGCGTTCGCTTTGATCGTGGATGTGCTTGTCATAGAGATCGCACAATTCCACATACGCCTCGTACGCTTCCTCGAACCAGTAATGCATGACCGACTCGTTGTTATCGAGTACATGGACAAAAAGCAGGTCATCGCGTTCAAGCGGGCGAAGTTTCAGTTGGCTGTGCATGGGTGGTTGGCTCATCCCTCATTTTACCGCGATGAATCGTTAGCGTTCTCACCAGTCATGGGGTCACTTTGCCCGCGTGGTTCCAATCGGGACTCGTCCCGAAAATGAATTCAGCGTGTGTCGGCAGCGCAGCGGGACGTTTCGCAGACCTATTTGAGCCAGCCTGCGAAACGCCCTCGCTGATGTCACTTCAAGTCGAAACGGTCAAGCGCCATCACCTTGATCCAGGCGGCAACGAAGTCACACACGAATTTTTTCTTCGCATCATTCTGGGCATAGGCTTCGGCCAAGGCGCGGAGTTGCGAATTCGATCCAAAGATCAGATCAACGCGGGTGGCGGTCCACTTCACTGCGCCTGTCTTGCGGTCGCGTCCCTCGTAGCGGCCTTCTGCAGTCGGCTTCCAGGCGGTGCCCATGTCGAGCAGATTCACGAAGAAGTCGTTGCTCAAGACCCCAGGGCGCTCTGTGAATACGCCATCCGGCGAGCCGCCCACATTGGCGCCCAGCACGCGCAGACCGCCGACGAGGACGGTCATTTCCGGGGCACTCAAGGTCAGAAGCTGGGCTTTGTCGACCAGCATTTCCTCGGTCGACACCGTGTATGCCTTTTGCTGGTAGTTGCGAAAGCCGTCCGCTTCCGGCTCCAGCACCGCGAAGGACTCGACGTCCGTCTGTTCCAGCGTGGCGTCGGTGCGGCCCGGCGCGAACGGCACGTCGACCGCGAATCCACCTGCCTTGGCTGCTGCTTCAACCGCAGCGCAGCCGCCGAGCACGATCAGGTCAGCCAGAGAAACCTTTTTGCCGCCAGTTTGCGCGGCAATGAACGCCTGCTGCATCCCTGCGAGCACTTTGAGTACCTTGGCCAGTTGGACCGGTTGGTTGGCTTCCCAGTCCTTCTGCGGAGCCAGACGAATGCGTGCACCGTTGGCACCGCCACGCTTATCGGAACTACGAAAGGTCGAGGCGCTGGCCCAGGCGACCGACACGAGTTCTGCGGCAGACAGGCCAGAGGCGAGAATCTTTGCCTTGAGGTCCGCGATATCCCCGGCATCGATCAGCGGGTGATCAATGACGGGAATCGGGTCCTGCCAGATCAGGTCTTCGGTTGGCACTTGCGAACCAAGGTAGAGTGCCTTGGGGCCCATGTCGCGGTGGGTCAGCTTGAACCAGGCGCGGGCGAAGGCGTCCGCGAACTCCGCCGGGTGCTCGTGGAAGTGTCGCGCAATGGGCGCGTAGATCGGGTCCATCCGCATCGCCATGTCC
>CAITPF010000295.1 GCA_903894155.1 uncultured beta proteobacterium
CCCGCCAGCCGGCCGTTGGGGGTGGCGCCCATCACCTTGCCGAAATAGACGTGGCAGGTGGTCGAGAGCATGTTCAGGTGGTACTTTCCGTCCGGCTTGATATTGGGTTTTCCGTCGATGGCCTCAAACAGATCGTTGTACACCTGCACCGCGATGGTGTCGGCATAATCGTCGTCGTTGCCGAAGAAAGGCGTCCGGTTCATGATCGTCTGGCGCATAACCTCCTCCCCCTCGAAATTGTGCAGCACCGCCCTCAGCACCTTGTCCATCGGAAAGCGCTGATCCTCGAATACATGCTTCTTCAGTACCGCCAGACTGTCGGTCGTGGTGCCCAGTCCGCAGCACTGGATGTAACTGGTGTTGTAACGCGGTCCGCCGTCGTAGTAATCCCTGCCGCGCGCCACGCAATCGTCGGTCACCACCGAAAGGAACGGCGCCGGCGCATACTTGGCAAACATCCGGTCGATGTAGTTGCTCACCCGCATCTTCAGGTCGACCACATAGTTGAGCTGCTTCAGGAAAGCCCCGTAGAGCTCCTCATAATTTTTAAACGTGCGCGGATCACCGGTTTGCAACCCTACCGTGATACCCGTAACCGGATTGATCCCGTTGTTGAGCGTCACCTCCAGGATCTTGGGCACGTTGAGGTAGCCGGTGAGCAGGTAGGCCTCCTTGCCGAAAGCCCCCACCTCGATGCAGCCGCTGCATCCCCCCTCGCGTGCATCCTGCAGCGATTTGCCCTGACGCAGCAGCTCGGCCACATAGACGTCAGGATTGAAAACCGACGGATAGCCATGTCCCTGCCGGATCACGCGGGTTGCGGCCAGCAGAAATTTGTCGGGCGTTTGGTTGCTGATGTGCACTGAGAAGCCCGGCTGCAGGATGTGCAGCTCTTCAGCCACCTCCAGCAGCAGATAGGATATATCGCTCACACCGTCGCTCCCATCGCCCCGGATGCCTCCGATGTTGATGTTGGTAAAGTCGTTATAAGTACCGCTCTCCCGGGCCGTGATCCCCACTTTGGGCGGGGCCGGATGGTTGTTCACCTTGATCCAGAAACAGGAGATCAGCTCTTTGGCCTGCTCCCGGGTTAGGGTACCGTCGGCCAGATCTTTTTCGTAAAACGGTGCCAGGTGCTGGTCGAAATGGCCGGGGTTCATCGCGTCCCAGCCGTTCAGTTCGGTGATGGTGCCCAGGTGCACGAACCAGTACATCTGGATCGCCTCCCACAGGTTGCGCGGTGTATTCGCCGGCACCCATCTGCACACTTCAGCTATCTTCAGCAGCTCTGCCTTTCGGCGGATGTCGCTTTCGCTGGAAGCCTGCCGGCCATGATTTGCAACCACCGACAATTCCTCGGCCAACTTCTCCGCCAATTGCGCATGCCTCTCCGCAAACAAAATCACCGCATCGCACGAGATCTCCATCGCCTTCCACTCCTCCGCCTTGTCAGTCGCCTCGGGATCATTCAGGTAGTCGAGCGCAGCCAGGTTGGCCGCCAGCTCCCGTTTGTAATCGAGCATCCCCTTCCTGTAGATCTTCCCATCAAGCGTAGTATGGCCTGGTGCCCGCTGCTCCATAAATTCGGTAAACATTCCCGCCTCGTAAGCCAGTCGCCAGGCCTCCGGCACGTGCGAAAAAATCCGATCCCGCTGGGTCTTTCCTGACCAGTATGGAATCACCTCCGAGCGGTATGTTTCGATATCTGCTTCGCTGATGGTGTACCGCTGCAGTTCGCGGGTGTTGAGCACATTCAGATCCTCTACGCTGTGGCAGGTCAGCTCCGGAAATGTGGGCACGCACTTAGGCCGCGGACCCCGCTCGCCCACGATCAACTCCCCCTCGCCCAGGTAGATTTCCTTCCGCATGCAGTGGTCATAAAAATTTGCCGCCCGCAACACCGGGATGGACATCTTGCCGAAGTTCTCCTTGTAAAACGCCGTCTCATGCAACGCCCTTTCGATGGAAAGCGATGGTTCTGTTTCGACACTCAGCTTCCGCAACAGCTGAATCCGATGGTTCATTCCCGGCCCGATGTGCTCTGCCTTCGGTTCGTAGAAATTCCCCTCGCTTGCCGCACCG
>CAITPF010000296.1 GCA_903894155.1 uncultured beta proteobacterium
TCTTCGGCCTGGGTGCGCACGCGCTTCATTTCCTGCTCGCGCGTCAGTTTGATCGCGATGTCGGCAAGATCGCGAATGATCGTGTCCACGTCGCGGCCCACATAGCCGACCTCGGTGAACTTGGTCGCTTCGATCTTGATGAAGGGCGCGTCCGCAAGCCGTGCCAGCCGGCGCGCGATCTCGGTCTTGCCCACGCCCGTCGGGCCGATCATCAGAATGTTCTTGGGGTGTATTTCGGTGCGCAGCGGCTCGGCGACCTGCTGGCGCCGCCAGCGGTTGCGCAGGGCCACGGCCACCGCGCGCTTGGCGCGAGACTGGCCGACGATATGTTTGTCGAGTTCGGAGACGATTTCCCCGGGGGTCATTGAAGAGGCGGACATGGTGTGCTTACTCGATCGTTTCGATCAGGTGTTGCTGATTGGTGTAGATGCAGAGGTCGCCTGCGATCTCGAGGGATTGCTTGACGATGACGGCGGGTGCAAGGTCCGTATTGCGCAGCAGGGCGAGCGCTGCGGATTGCGCATACGCACCGCCCGAACCGATCGCCGCGATGCCGTTTTCAGGCTCGAGCACATCGCCGTTGCCGGTGAGCACGAGCGTGTGTTCGCGGTCTGCGACGATCAGCATGGCTTCGAGGCGACGCAGGATCCGGTCGGTGCGCCAATCGCGCGTAAGCTCGACCGCCGCGCGCATCAGATTGCCCTGGTGCTTCTCGAGCTTGCCCTCGAATCGCTCCTGCAGGGTAAAGGCGTCTGCGGTGGCGCCTGCGAAGCCTGCCAGAATCCGGTCGTGGTAAAGCCTGCGGATCTTGCGTGCGGTGCCTTTGATGATGATGTTGCCCAGCGTCACCTGGCCGTCGCCGCCGAGGGCGACTTTGTCGCCGCGGCGTACGCAGACGATGGTGGTGCCGTGAAATTGTTCCATGGTTGCGGTCCGGTTGGAATTGGGCGTTGGAGGGCGATGGAGTGCTTGGGCTATCCCGGGAAGATGGGGGCGCTGTGTCTGGATTCAAGCCCCGATCCTGCGGTGCCGGCGACGTCAGTAAAAAAGGCACACGCACGCAGTGCGGTGTGCCTCTGGGTGACGCGGCAAACGCCGGGATGGCGGTTGCCCGCCAGCCTGGCTGTGCCTGATCAGTCGCCGAACATCTTCTGGCGCATTTCGCGACGCTCCTGCGCCTCGAGCGACAGCGTGGCGGTAGGCCGTGCCAGAAGGCGACGGATGCCGATCGGCTCGCCGGTTTCTTCGCACCAGCCGTATTCGCCACTGTCGATGCGCGCGATCGACTGCTGAACTTTCTTGAGCAGTTTGCGCTCGCGGTCGCGCGTGCGCAGCTCCAGGGCGTGCTCTTCCTCGATCGTCGCGCGATCGGCGGGATCCGGCACGAACTGCGTTTCGCGCAGGTGTTCGGTCGTTTCGTCCGCGTTGCTCAGGATTTCCGTTTCGAGTTGCCGCAGGCGGTCGCGAAAGAACCCCAACTGGCGCTCGTTCATGTAATCCGACTCAGGCATGCGCAACAGTTCGGCTTCGGTGGGCAAGTCGTTTTCGGACATGTCGCCCGTGGCCTGCGGTTTCTTTTTTGCTGCCTTGGTTGCCATGCAAAACTCCGTCAATGAAAAAGTCCGCGCACAAGCGCGGAGCTACCTACTTGGACAGGCACTGCTCCAGGCCCTTGGTGAAGATCTCCTGGGGCAGCTTGCGTCCGATGAAGACCATTTTCGTGGACTTCTTTTCGTTGGCCGCCCAGGGTTTGCCGGGCTCGGCTCCCATCATCATGTGCACGCCCTGAAACAGCATGCGGCGATTGATGCCCTTCATATACAGAATACCCTTGTACCGCAGTAAATCCGGTCCGTAAACCTGTACGACGCCACCAAGAAACTCTTCAAGCCTTTCCGGGTTGAACGGTTTATCGGACTTGAACAGGAACGCACCGATCTCATCATTGTGCGGCTTGTGGTGATGATGGTGATGGTGCTCGGGGTTGTCGCACTCCTGATCGTGTCCGTGGTCGTGACCGTGCTCATGGCCGCAATGTTCATCATGGACGTGATCGTGCCCGCAATGTTCATCGTGCACGTGGTCGTGCGCCGCGTCGGGATGATCTTCCTCAAGGAATTGCGGATCAATGTCGAGGATCGTGTTCAGGTTGAACCCGCTGATATCGATGATCTTGGCCAGATCGGCTTGGCCAAAATGCACGGCCTCGATTTCGGCGCGGGGATTGATGTGCACGATGCGATGGCGCAGATCTTCGTACTCGGCCTCGCTTACGAGGTCCTTTTTTGAAATCAGGATGCGATCGGCGAAGCCGACCTGCTTCTGGGCTTCTTCCTGGTCGTCGAGCGTCTGGTTACCGTGCAGGGCGTCGACGATCGTGACCACTGCGTCGAGCCGGTAGTACTCGGAAATGTCGTCGTCCATGAAGAACGTCTGGCATACCGGGCCGGGATTGGCCATGCCGGTCGTTTCGATCATGACGCGTTCGAAATTCAGCTCGCCCGCCTCGCGACGCTTGCGCAGATCGTTGAGCGTGCGCATGAGATCCCCGCGCACCGTGCAGCAGACGCAGCCATTGGACAGCTCGATGATTTCTTCGTCCTGATCCTGGACGAGAAGGTCGCTGTCGATGCTTTCGGGCCCGAACTCGTTCTCGATGACGGCGATTCGCTTGCCGTGATATTCGGTCAGGATGCGCTTGAGCAGCGTGGTTTTGCCCGCACCAAGAAATCCCGTGAGGATCGTGACGGGAACCATTTTTTCCAGACTGCCAGGGGAATTCATGAGTCGACCAGCTTCAATGACATGGGGGATGGCGCGCAATCGCAAGGACGGGCGCTTCATGGCCCGGGCAACGCAGGATTACATCACAGCGAAGGCCGGGGGGCAAACAACCGCTTCTGCGGGTTTACATCAGTGTAGGACACGAACAGCGCAATCTCCCGAATTGGGGGCGCCAACGCGCGATAAAAGGTCTTGTGAATCAGGGAACAACCAGGAAGTGAGTGCTTACTGACTTCATGGAGGCTTGGTGGTGTCAGCTCTTGCGCCCCGCCCGTGGGTGCGCGGCGTCGTAGGCGCGCGCCAGGTGCTGGAAATCCAGGCGGGTATAAAGCTGCGTGGTCGAGATGTTGGCGTGCCCGAGCATTTCCTGGACAGCCCGCAAATCCTGCGCGGACTGTAGCACATGGCTGGCGAAGCTGTGGCGCAGTACGTGCGGATGCACATGGGTCGGCAGTCCGGCGAGCTGTGCGACCCGCGCCAGGCGCAGTTGCACGACGCGCGGGCTGATGCGACGCCCACGCTCACCCAGGAACAGCGCCGCAGCGTCCCCGGCCAGCGCCTGGGGGCGGCAGAGCGCATGCCGCGATGCGATCCAGCCATTCAGGGCCACGATGGCCTGCGCCCCGACGGGCACGCTGCGCCGCTTGCCGCCTTTGCCAAGCACGTTGACTTCCCTGTCCGCGAGGTTGATCCAGCCTGAAGAGGTATGTTCGCGGCCCTGAACATATTCAAAGTCAAGGTTCACGAGCTCGCTTAATCGCAACCCGCTCGAGTAAAACAGCTCAAACATGGCGCGGTCGCGCAGGCTGGCGGGATCGTTGCCGGCCTGCAGCACGGGCGCATCGAGCAGGGCCTGTGCCTGGTCTACGGAGAGTGCCTTGGGCAAAGACCGCGGCGACTTGGGTGCCCTGACATCGTTGGCCGGGTTCGCCGGCATGCCGGCGCGGGGCGCCCACCAGCGATAGAACCCCCGCCAGGCAGCCAGCATGCGCGCCAGCGACCGTGGCCCCAGGCCCTGGCCATGCAATCTGGCCAGGAAATGCCGGATGTGGCCATTGACGACCTGCTCAAGCGGCTTGCCCTCGCAGAGGGTCACAAGGTGTGCGAGATCGCGCCGGTACGCGGCCAGCGTATGAACCGAATAGCGCCGATTGCGTGCCAGGTGGTCAAGCCACTGTTCGCAGGGTTCCGGCAGCATGGCTGCGGGCGCGGACGGCGTCGGAGCGATGGGCGGGTGTCCGGGTTCCATATGCTGGCGCCGCAGGCGTGTGTGGCTCAACTCGCCGGAATCAGGCGCTGCAGCGCCGCGCTGGCCAGACGCGCCACCGTGTCGAGAAAGGCGGTGCCCATTTCGGGGATGAAGCGGTCCGGATCATCGGAGCCTAGCACCAGTAACCCGAACGCCGGCTCCCGTGGCCCGGGTCGCAACGCGACCATGGCGAGCGACGCGGGCTTGGCGCTGAGCCATGCCACCGCTGCGAACTGGGTGTTGGTGCCGCAATAGGGCGCGCTCAGGCTGTCGGCGAAGGCACGCACGTCCTCCGATACCGGCTCGCCCACCCCTTCGGCGGGAAGATCCAGGCCCCAGACGCGCAGGCCGACTTCCTGCAGGTTGAAGTGTTCGGCCAGCCCGAGCGCGACCTCGCCGGGCAGGCGCAGTGGCGATTGCTCTGCCAGCATGCGGGCGCTCCAGTCGATCAGCTTGCTGGTCGTGGTTTCGTTGAGAGAGGCGTTGCGGACCAGCTGCGCGAATCGAAACTCGAAGTCGCGCAAGCGATCGCGCAGGGTCATGATCTGGCGCTCGCCCAGGGAGATCGCACGCGCCTGATGGGGGTGCGGCACCTCGAGTGCGCTGAACACGTCGGCGTGCTCGACCATGAACTCGGGGTTCTCCTGCAGGAACTTGGCGACTTCTTGCGCGCTGAGCGGTTGTGTCATGTCGGTGTACTTGTTGGGGAAGGGATCGAGGCGACGAGCCTGTCGATATCGACGGCGCCAGAAAAAACCGTTGACGTGGGTCCGGTCATGCGCAGAGTGCTTCCGTTCCATTCGATGGTCAGCCAACCACCCTGCGTACGCACGCGCACGGGCGAGTCGAGCAACCCGCGCCGGATTCCGCAAGCGACTGCGGCGCATGCGCCGGTCCCGCAGGCAAGCGTTTCGCCGGCACCGCGCTCATAGACGCGCAGGTGCGCCGTGTGGCGATCAACGACCTGCAGGAAGCCAGCATTGACGCGCTTTGCGAAACGGGGATGCGACTCGATCGCCGGGCCCAGCACCGCCACGGGAGCCTGGTCGACGTTGTCGACGACCTGGACGGCATGCGGGTTGGAGATCGCGACCGCGGAGAGCCACACGGTGCGTGCGGGCTCCCCGGGCAAATCCAGCGTGAGGCCGTAAAGCGTATCCTCGCCCATCTGGCGTGTCGGCAAGCCCGAGACGTCAAAGGGAAGATCCGCCGGCGCAAAGCGTGTCTGCCCCATCTCGACGGTGACGTTGCCGCCAGTCAGCTCCTCCAGCGTGATCAGTCCTGTGGCGATTTCGGCGCGCAAGGGGTTGCGCGACGACAACTTTTGCTCGTGCACGAACCGCACGAAGCAGCGCGCGCCGTTGCCGCAGTGCTCGACTTCGCTGCCGTCGGCGTTGAAGATGCGGTAGCGGAAGTCGGCTTCCGGGTGGGAGGGGGTATCCACGATGAGGATCTGGTCGCAACCGATTCCGAACTGGCGGTGCGCGAGCGCGCGCGCGCGCGCCGCGGTCATCTCGATGGATTGCCGCACGCCGTCAAGCACCACGAAGTCGTTGCCGGCCCCGTGCATTTTGGTGAAATTCCAGATCATCCCGCCATTATCGCCAATTTGTAGCGCTGGCAGTACAAACCCACGCCTTGCACTTCAATATAGTGAAGGCTCGCCAGAAGGCCGCGTCTTGAAGCGGCGGTGAACCCAGTAATACTGGGCCGGTGCCTCGCGCACCCAGGCCTCGAGGTGGCGGTTCAGGATCGCGGTGGCAGCCTCCGGGGAGTGGTCGCCCGGGAAATCCGTGAGCGGGGCGCGAACCTGGACCTCGTAGCGGCCGGTGGCGGGATCCCAAAAACAGATGATCGGCACGACGGGCAGCCCCCATCGGGCCGCGAGCTGCGCGGTCGATGTCTGTGTGGCCGCCGGCACACCGAAGAACGGAACGAAAACCGCCCCGCGGCGTCCGAAATCCATGTCGGGCAGGTAGTAGATCGGAAAGTGGGCCTCGATATAGCGGATCAGCGCCCGCACGCCGCCCCGGCGGCTGACCAGGTGAACCGCATTGAAGCGGGAGCGGCCAAGGCGAACGAGCTGATCCAGCCCGGGGCTGTTTTGCGGGCTGTACATGGCAGCGCCTGCCGGGCCCTCGATCGATAGCCGGGTTGCGGCGGCATCGAGCCCGATGAAGTGGGGTGCCAGCAACAGTACCGACCCGTGGCGCTCCACCAGGCCGGCGACCTGTTCGTGCCCGTGGACGTGAACCATGTCGCGTATCTGCCCTGCCGATCCGAACCAGAAGACAGATCGGTCGACAACACTTTGTGCGAGCGCCCGGAAATGATCCTTTAAGAGGCGTTCGCGCGCCTCGGCCGACAACTCGGGAAAGCACAGCGCAAGGTTGCGCCGGACCACCGGAATGCGCCTGCGCACCAGCCAGGGCGCCAACGCGCCGAGCACCGCGCCCACGCGCCGCCGCGTGACCGGGCGCGCGGCGGCCAGCCACTCGAACAGTGCAATGAGAAGCCGCATGCGCAGCGACCTGCGCCGCAACGCATCGATCGCCCGTGACCAATCGGCCGGGCCGTCCGGATCCGCGATCGTGGCATCGCCTTGGGAATCTGCCGGTGCCATGGGCCCTCAGGACGCCGCAGGCGTCATGGCGGGCGGCGGCGGTGCGTCAGCCGGGCTCCGGCCCGGTGGCGTTACGCCCCGGGGTACTTTGTAGCGGTTGTAGCTCCACAGGTACTGCTCGGGGAAGCGTCGGATCATCCGCTCCATGTAGCGATTGACGAGGGCGGCCTGCGCTTCGGGGGCGTCGGGCAGTGGCTCGGCCACGCGGATGCAGTGCATGCGCCAGCCTTGCCCTTTTGGCAGCCTTTCGCAGGACGCGACCAGGATGATCGCGTCGGTCATGCTCGCGAGTTTGCCGGCCAGGGTCACGGTGTAGGCGGGCCTGCCGAAGAAGGGGGCCCACACCCCGTCCCCCTTCGAGGGAGCCTGGTCCGGGAGCATGCCGACCCACTTTTTTTGCCTGAGCGCGCGCAGGAACTCGCGCACGCCCTGCAGGTTCGCTGGCACCGCGGTCACGCCCGCGGCGTTGCGCGCAATTTCAAGGACGGGTGACAAAAACTGCTTGCGGGGGGGGCGGAACATCACGGTGAATGGCTTGAACTTGGCCGCCGCGTAACGGGCCGACAGCTCAAAGCAACCGATGTGCGGTGTCAGGCACAGGACGCCGCGTTGTTCGGAGAGCGCTTGCACGACGATCGGGAGGTCGTCCGACACGACGCGATCGATGCATTGGGCGTCGCGCAACCAGACGTGTGGCAGCTCCAGGATCATCGCGCCGGCCTCTGCCCCCGCGCGCCGCGCAAAGGCGGGGTCGGAATAGCCCGCTTGCGCGGCATTGGCGCGCAGCCGATCCCGGTAGCGACCGGGAAGCGCGTAAAGCAGCCGTCCAAGCACGCGACCAATGGCGTGCAATGTGCGCAGCGGCAGCAGCGCGAGCAGGCGAAACAGGATCAGTAGCGGCATTTCGACATTTTCGCTTAAAATAGTGCAGGTCGCTGAGTTAACCGACAACTTGCGGGGCGACGCTGGCCGTGGTGGGCAATCCCTCCACGGGCGGCAAAATAATTCCGCTAAAGCGTCGCGCCCAGATCCAGCGTCTGTCACAAGATCACGGTAAGGGGTGCAACGCACCTCCTTAAACTTACCGCCGGCACATGCCGGAATAGGACGTGATCATGGCCAAGTCAAACGACTATCTCTTCACCTCGGAATCCGTATCCGAAGGGCATCCCGACAAGGTTTCCGACCAGATTTCGGACGCCATCCTCGACGCGATCTTCACGCAGGATCCGAACGCGCGCGTCGCGGCCGAAACTCTCTGCAATACGGGCCTCGTGGTGCTCGCGGGTGAAATCACCACTACCGCCAACGTCGACTACATCCAGGTGGCGCGCGACACCATCAAGCGTATCGGTTACGACAATACCGATTACGGGATCGATTACAAAGGCTGCGCGGTGCTCGTCGCCTACGACAAGCAGTCGCCCGATATCGCCCAGGGCGTTGACCGCTCCTCGGAGGACTACCTGAACCAGGGTGCCGGCGACCAGGGCCTGATGTTCGGCTACGCCTGCGACGAAACCCCGGATCTGATGCCGGCCCCGATCTGGTACGCGCACCGCCTCGTGCAGCGCCAGAGCGAATTGCGTAAGGACGGCCGCCTGCCCTGGCTGCGCCCGGACGCCAAGTCGCAGGTCACTTTCCGTTACGTCGATGGCAAGCCGGTCGAAGTCGACACGGTCGTGCTGTCCACGCAGCACGCACCGGAGATCTCGCAGTCGGCGATCCACGAGGCCGTGATCGAAGACATCATCCGCCCCAGCTTCCCGGCAGGCCTGCTCACGGCGAAGACCAAGTTCCTGATCAACCCGACAGGCCGCTTCGTGATTGGTGGCCCGCAAGGCGATTGTGGCCTGACCGGTCGCAAGATCATCGTCGATACCTACGGTGGTGCATGCCCCCACGGCGGTGGCGCATTCTCGGGCAAAGATCCTTCCAAAGTCGACCGCTCGGCTGCCTACGCCGCGCGCTATGTCGCCAAGAACATCGTGGCGGCCGGCCTGGCTACCCAGTGCCAGGTGCAGGTGAGCTACGCCATCGGTGTCGCCGAGCCGATCAATATCACGGTCTATACGGAAGGCACGGGCGTCGTGTCTGACGATATCCTGGCCAAGCTGGTGCGCGAGCACTTTGACCTGCGCCCCAAGGGCATCGTCAACATGCTCGACCTGCTGCGCCCGATCTACACCAAGACAGCCGCCTACGGCCACTTTGGTCGCAACGAGCCCGAGTTCAGCTGGGAAGCCACGGACAAGGCCGCCACGCTCAAGAAAGCCGTCTGATTTTTGCATCGCCAAGAATGCCCCTGCCGCGCGTGCGTGCAGGGGCATTTGCTTTTAGGGCCGGTGCTATGCTGCGGCATGCCTAAATCAGCCCCCGCCAACGCAGCCCACGACACCAAGGCCGATCAGGGCCAGCCCGAAGCCGTGGACAAGACCGCAATCCCGATGCCAGCGCACGCGAACGAGCCGGATTCCCCGTGCGTCGCGGTCTGCTCGACCCTTTTTGACGACGTCTGCCGCGGATGCGGCCGCACGGTCATGGAAGTATCCGAATGGGTGACCATGTCGCCCGCGCAAAAGCGGGCGATCTGGGTTCGCATCCGCGCCGAGGGATACCCGCGGCGCGAGTCCTAGCGGATCGAGTCGACGGCAAGCGGCGGGCGCGACCACGCTTGCGTGCTCAGTCGCCGGGTTTGAGCCCGGTGGCCTGGATGAGCTCGCTAAAGCGTACGACATCCTTGGCGATCAGCGCCGCAAACGGCTTGGGTCCCTGCTCAGCCGGTGGCGGGATCACGGCGGCCATCTTTCCGAAGCGGTCGATGACCTCCGGATCTTTGAGCGCCGCAGCGAGTGCCTGCGCGAGGCGATCGACGACCGCCTGCGGTGTACCCGCGGGCGCTGCGATGCCGTTCCACACGCTGAGGTCAAAAGCCGGCGCACCGGCTTCGGCGAAGGTCGGCACATCCGGGATCTGCTCCACGCGCTGCTTGCCCGACACCGCAAGTGCCCTGACTCTGCCGCCCTTATGGATCGGGATCATGGTGACCGTCTGGTCGATCACCGTATCCACTGTGCCGGCCATCAGGTCGGCAAGTGCCGGCCCGGCGCCCCGGTACGAGACCAGCGTTGCGTTGTTCTTGGTGACGTGCAGGAACAAAACCGCGCCGATGTGCCCTGTCGAGCCTGGCCCGGCAGTCCCGAAATTGACGGCGGCACCGTCCTTTCGCAACTGGTCGAGCAATTGCTGCAGCGTGGTGTAGCCACTCTTGATGCTGGCGGACAGCACCATGGGCACGTCGGCCACCAACCCGATCGGTGCGAGGTCTCGCACCGGGTCGAACTTGATGTTGGGATAAAGAGGGCCAGCGATGGCGAGCGAGCCCATATTGCCGAAGGTAATCATGTAGCCATCGGGCGACGACTTGAGCACGCGCTGCGTGCCGATTGTTCCGCCGGCACCACCGACGTTTTCCACGATGACCTGCTGGGCAAGGTTTTTCGCCATTGCTGCGGCGACGATCCGCGCCAGGCCGTCGGTCGAACCGCCCGGCGGATAGGCCACGACCATCGTGATCGGCCGTGTCGGGTATCCCTGCGCCATGCTGGCGCCGGCACCAAGGCAGCATACGGCCAGCACGGCCGCAAACAGGACTCTTTTCATTTTGTGTCTCCAACCCTCTGCGGGGTTAACACCCGGGGTGGCACAGGCCGGCCTGGCCGGCCTGTCCTCTCCGGGATCGCCTTTCGTCGTCGTGATGCGCGGATTATTTTTCGGCCAGCACTGTACCGGCAAGCTTCTCCGATAGTTTCGCCACGGCTGTGTGATCCTGGCCCGGGCCGAGCATCTGGGCCGATGCCGCCCACATCTCACGGCACAGCGACGAGAAAGGCGAGGGCGTGTTGGTGTCCCGCGCGATTCCCAGGGCGATCGACAGATCCTTGACCATCAGGTCCAGCCCGAACCCGGCGTTGTACTTGCCGGACAGGACGAACTGCTTGAACTTCTTCTGGGTCGAGTTGTTCATCCCCGTCGAGGAGTTCAGCACGTCGACCATCGTCTCGGTGTCGAGACCGAACCGCTTGCCGATGATCAGCGCTTCGATTCCGATGAGGAAGCCGCCTGCCGACACCAGGTTGTTCAGCGCCTTCATCGCATGCGCCGAACCGACGTCGCCCGTGCGCTGGATCGCGTTGCCCATGCAGGACAAAACCGGACGCAGTTGCTCGAGCAGCTCCGGCGCGCCGCCGAACATGATCGCGAGCTCGCCCGTGCGGGCGCGCGGTACGCCCCCGGACACGGGTGCATCGACGAGCTGGCCGCCCGCCGCCGTCACAAGCTCTGCCAGCTTGCGCGTGATCGTGGGCACGCCCGAGCTCATCTCCACGACGACCGCGCCCGGCTTCAGGCCGGCGAGCACGCCATCGGGGGTGGTGAGCACGGTCTCAACGATGGCGCTGGTGGGCAGGATCGTGATGATGATGTCCGATGCCGCGGCCAGTGCACGCCCGCTCGCTGCGACCGTGCCGCCGATCTCGCTGGCAAAGGCCTTTGCACGCTCTGCCGAGGCGTCCAGAATTTGCAGGCCGTAGCCGGCTTTGTGCAGCAGGGCGGCCATGGGCCAGCCCATGCTGCCGACACCGACGAACCCGATGGTGGGTTTGGCGCTCATTTCGCGCTCGCGGTCTTGGCTGCAGCCTTCTTGGCGGCGGGCTTGCTGGCAGCAACCTTCTTTGCAGCGACCTTCTTCGCCGCCGGCTTCTTGGCCGCAGCCTTCTCGAAGGCGCCTTCCTCTTCGAGGACAACATTGGCGACCTTGAAGGCGTCCAGGCCGGCAGGGATGCCGCAGTAGACGGTTGCGTGCAGCAGGACTTCCTTGATTTCCTCAACGGTCACGCCGTTGGCAAGCGCGCCCTTGACGTGCAGTTTGATTTCCGCCGGACGGTTCAGGGCGGTGAGCATCGCCAGGTTCAGCATGCTGCGGGTCTTGCGGGAAAGCCCGTCACGGGTCCAGGCATAGCCCCAGCACATTTCGGTGGTGATGTTCTGGAAGGCCATCGTGAATCCGTTGGCCTTGGCCATCGAGCCATCGACGTACGCCGTGCCCAGTACGGCACGGCGCACGGCCAGGCCGTCCTTGAATAGTTTGGAAGTTGATTTTTTGGTTGTCATGCTGAGCTCCATCCGGACAATAAGGGGAAAACCACCTCGGGAATTGTCTGCGTTCGGCATTACGCGTGTCAAGCAGATTGTCGGACAATCTGCTTGTGCTGCGGCTGCGTGCACGGGGCGCAGCCGACGATATCGCGCGTGCCGAAATGCCGGCGTGCGCGCCCGACGCACGCCGGCCGCTTTGTCGAGAGCATGGCAACGCGGTATGCTGAGTTCAGTACGGCGCAAAGACGCCGTCGGCGCGCGCCAGGTGAACCGGCGCACTCGGGATAACAAATAGCGACGGGGGAGATCCGCCATGCGCGGCCTGATGCAGGATTGGCCACTTCTTTGCCATTCGGTGATTGAACACGCTGCCCGCGAGCACGGCCAGCGCCGCATCGTCACGCGATCGGTCGAGGGGCCAATCGAGGTGACCAACTATGCCCAGATCCACCGGCGCGCGCGCAGGGTTTCCGATCGCCTGGTCGCAGACGGTATCCGCGGGGCTGACCGGGTCGGCACGCTTGCCTGGAGCACCGCGCGTCACCTTGAGTGCTGGTACGGGATCGCCGCGATCGGGGCTGTTTACCATCCGGTGAACCCCCGGTTATTTCCCGACCAGATCGTCTATATCATCAACGAAGCGGGCGACCGCGTGCTCCTCGTGGACCTGAGCTTTGTCGGATTGCTCGAAGGGATCGCCGACCGGTTGCCGCAGGTGGAGCGCTACATCATCCTGACGGACCGCGCGCACATGCCCGAGACGTGCCTGCGCAACGCCGTCCCTTACGAGGAGTGGATCGAGGGTGGCGACGAGCGCCATGTCTGGAAGTCGTTTGACGAAAATACGGCGGCCAGCCTGGTCTACACGTCGGGTACGACAGGCCATCCCAAAGGTGTGCTGCTGTCGCATCGCTCGGTGGTGCTGATGTCGCTGACCGGTACCTCGGCCGATATGTACGGATTTTCGGCCATGGATGTGGTGCTGCAGGTTCCGCCCATGTGTCATGCCAACGGATGGACGTGGCCCTATTCTGCCCCGATGACCGGGGCCGGATTGGTGTTTCCCGGTGCCGGGCTCGACGGCGCGTCGCTGTGCGAGTTGCTGATCAACGAGAATGTCACGCTGGCGGGCGGCGTGCCGACGGTGTGGCAGGGCGTGCTCGATCACCTTGATCGTCAGGGCCTGGCGCTCACGATGCTCAAGCGGCTGTACGTGGGCGGATCTCCCTGCCCTTCGCCGATGATCGAGCAGTTCTCGAACCGGTACGGCGTCGAGGTGCGATCGTCCAACGGAATGACCGAAATGGGGCCGCTGGGATCGATTTGCACGATGATTCCGCAAACCCGGGATCTCGAGGGCGAGGAGCGCATCCGCTTGCTCCAGACGCAGGGCCGGCCACCCTACCTGGTCGAATACCGCACGACCGATGATGCAGGGCGGACTTTGCCGCGTGACGGCCAGACGATGGGCCACCTGCAATCCCGCGGGCCTTGCGTCGTGCGCAGCTACTTCGGCGCGTCCGGCGAGCCCGTGGTTGATCGCGACGGATTTTTCGATACCGGCGACATCGCGATCATCGACCCGCACGGATACATTCACATCACCGATCGCGCGAAGGATCTGGTGAAATCGGGCGGCGAGTGGATCTCGTCGATAGACCTCGAACACATCGCCATGCGCCATCCCGATGTGCGTGAGGTGGCGGTCATCGGGGCGCGTCATCCCAAATGGGACGAGCGCCCTCTGCTGATTGTCGCGCTCGCGCAAGGGGCTGTCGCCGACAAGCAGTCTTTGCTCGGTTTTCTCAAAGGCAAGATCGCCAGCTGGTGGATGCCAGACGATGTCATCTTCGTCGATGAGATTGCGCACACCGCGATCGGGAAGATCAACAAGGCGGCGCTGCGCGCGCAGTATCGCGATCACTTGCTTGCCGCGGGTGCAGGCGATGACAGGCGTGCGGCGCCGGGTCCGGCGCCCACGCTGCATGCGCTTGCCGAACGGATGCGCGCCGATCCGGCGCCCGCGCTCGCGCACTTGCAGGCGTCGCTTTCCCGGGTCACCGATATCCCGGGGCTGCCGCAAGGCCTTGCGCGCAGGCCCGTTGCCAGGGTCGGCGTCGTCGGCGCCGGGACGATGGGCGGCGGTATCGTCATGAACTTCCTGAACGCCGGGATTCCCGCGGTCATCGTCGAGTCCAGCCAGGCGGCGCTGGATCGCGGCGTGGGCATCATCCGCAAGAACTATGACAATACGGCGCAAAAGGGGCGCATCACGACGCAGCAGGTCGAGCAGCGCATGGCGCTGCTGCAGGGGTCGCTCGACTTTGGCGCGCTCGCCGAGTGTGACCTCGTGATCGAGGCGGTGTTCGAGGACATGGCCGTCAAGAAGGCCGTCTGCGCGCGACTGGGGGCAACCTGCAAAGCCGGGGCGATCATCGCCACCAACACCTCGACACTCGATGTCGACGTGCTGGCGCAAGTGACCGGGCGCGCGCCCGATGTCCTCGGGATGCACTTCTTCAGCCCCGCCAACGTCATGAAGCTGCTTGAAGTCGTGCGGGGCGCGGCGACCGCGCCTGACGTGCTCGCCACGGTGCTGGCGCTTGCCGGCACGATCGGCAAGATTCCTGTCGTCTCGGGCGTCTGCTATGGCTTCATCGGCAACCGCATGCTCGAGGGCTACGTTCGCGAAGCCGATTTTCTGCTGATGGAAGGCGCGACGCCGTCGCAGATCGACGGTGCGATCGAGAAGCTTGGTCTGTTGATGGGGCCGTGCCGGATGCTCGACATGGCGGGCACCGATGTTGCCGCCAAGGTCGTGATCGAGCAGGGTCGCGCGGGCCTGCTTCCCGCGGATCCAGGCTATCGCGCCGTGGTGCTGAGGCTGTTCGAGTTGGGGCGCAATGGCCAGAAGGCGGGGCGTGGGTACTACCGCTACGAAGGCCGGCAGCCGCTCGAGGATCCCGAGGCGATCGCTGCCTTCGCGCAGCTCGCTGCGCGCCATGGCATCGCGCGGCGTGCCGACATCACCGACCAGGAGATCGTCGAGCGCTGTGTCTACCCGCTGATCAATGAAGGGGCCCTGATCCTCGAGCAGGGGATCGCCCAGCGGCCCGGCGACATCGACGTCGTCTGGACGCGCGGCTACGGATTCCCGGAGGCGCTCGGCGGGCCGATGTTCCTTGCCGATCAGATTGGCCTCGCGGCTATCGTTGCGCGCATGGAGCACTATGCGCGCGTGCTGGGCAACGCGCACGGATACTGGACCGTTTCGTCACTGTTGCGCACTCTGGCAATCGAATCGGGGCGCATCTCGGATTGGGAGGCGCCTGCTTTGAAGGGTTGAAGGAGCATGCGCCGAAGTGTTGAAGTAACACAGGCGCACGCGAGTCGAACTGAATCATCATGAGGACACCATGAAAGAAGCCGTGATCGTCTCAACCGCGCGTACGCCCATCGGGCGGGCGTACCGTGGATCGCTGAACAACATCAAATCCCCGACGCTGATGGGTCATGCCATCTCGCACGCCGTTGCCCGCGCCGGCGTCGACCCGGGCGAGGTCGGCGACGTGATCGTCGGAACCGTGCTGACGGCCGGAACGGCGGGCATGAACATCGGTCGCCATTCAGGCCTGGCCGCGGGCCTGCCCCTGACCGTGCCTGGCCAGACCGTCGAGCGCCAATGCGCTTCGGGCCTGATGGCCATCGCAACCGCCGCGCACCAGGTCATTCTCGAGGGCATGTCGGTCGTGGTTGCAGGCGGGCAGGAAAACGTTTCGGCCGTGCAGGACGCCTACTACAAGTGGGTGACCGAAACGCGCGACCCGAACGTGATCGCGATGGCGGCCAACACCTACATGCCGATGCTGCAGACTTCCGAGTACATCTCGAAGAAGTACGGCATCACCCGCGACGCCCAGGACGACTATGCGTTTCAATCGCAAATGCGCACCGCGGCGGCGCAGCGCGGCGGTCTGCTCGATGCGGAAGTCGTGCCGATTGCAGCGACCATGCTGGTGACCGATAAGCA
>CAITPF010000297.1 GCA_903894155.1 uncultured beta proteobacterium
CGGCCGCCGTCGATGTGCTGGACCGTGCCGCTCATGTAGGCGGCCCACGGCGAGCAAAGGAAGGCGACCATGCCTGCGATTTCGTCAGGCGTGCCGATGCGCGCCATCGGGATCTGTTGCGTGATTTGCGCGAGCTGTTCCTGGTTGATCTGACCTGGCGTGCCCGCGCCGAACACGGTGCCGAGCCTTCCGGTGGCGATGCGCCCGGGGCAGATCGTGTGCACGGTGATGCCTTGTGACGCAACTTCCAGCGAAAGTGTTTTTGCATAGCCGATGACCGCTGCCCAGGTTGCGACCGAAAGTCCGAACTTCGGGATCGGCTGGATCGCCGAGAGGGCGGTGATGTTGACGATTCGCCCCCACCCGCGCTCCTGCATGCCCGTCAGTGCCCGGCGGGATAGTCGCACGACGCTCATCAGGTTCTGTTCGACCGCGCGGTGCCAGGCAGTGTCGTCGAACCCGCTCAACTCGCCCAGCGGCGGCGCGCCGTCATTGTTCACCAGGATATCGATCCGACCGAATCCGTCGAGCGCGGCGTCAGCGATGCGTTCGCAATCATCGGCGTGGCGGATGTCGCCCGCAATTGCGAGCGTGCGCGCGCCGGTCTCGTCTTCAATCCGGCTGCACGCCTGGGCCAGGGGCTCAGTCTTGCGCGCGACCATCGCGACGGCGGCACCCTCGGATGCGAGCAAGCGCGCGATGGCGAAACCAATCCCCTGGCTCGCGCCTCCGACCAAGGCGATCCGGCCCTTCAATCCGAGATCCATCAGGATTGCCCTTCCTCAATTCCGAAAAGCCGCTCGGCGTTGCGGTGAAACACGCGGGCGAGGATGTCGTCGGTGTAGCCGAGCTCCTTCCAGTCACCTACCAGTCGTTCATAACGAAAGAGCGGGTAATCCGCGCCGAACATCACGCGATCCTTGAGCCGCGAGCGGATCTCCTTCTTGAACGGATCCGTCAGGTACTTGGGCGACCAGCCGTGCAGTTCACTCCAGACGTTGGGCTTGTGGATCATGATCGAGATCATTTCGTCCTGCCAGGGCCATGCCGGGCGCCCGGTCACGATCTGCATGTCGGGAAAGTCGATCGCCAGCTCGTCGACGTAGCGCGGGTGGCACAAGTCGAGTTTGATGCCGCCGCCGCCGCGCAACCCCGCCCCGGCGCCCGTGTGGCCGACCAGAACGAGCACCGGCCGGTTGTGTGCCATCGCCACTTCGTAGAACGGGTGATAGATCGGGTCGCTCGCGGGGAAGCCCGTGCCCGAGGACGAGACGCAGAAACCCACAAACCCCTTGCTCGCGAGGATGCAGCGCTCGAACTCGTCAGCGCCGGCCTGCCCGAGGCGCGGGTCGAGCTGGATCCAGTTGCCGAAGATGCAGTCGGGGAAGCGTGCCTGCGTTGCGATTGCGTAGTCATGCAGCGGCTGCACTTGCTCGATCGACAGGTTCTTGGTGAATCCGAAGTCGAGAATCGTGCGGACATTGTTCGCGCGCAGGTAAGCCGCCATCTCCTCTTCCGTGTCGTATTTCGGAGTCGAGTTCCAGGTGGCTTTTTGCTGTGCCAGCGCATCCTGGGTCCGCAACACGTAGCCGCTTTCAGTGCCCCAGTGAGAGTGAAGGTCAAACAATCGCATATGTCATTCCGCCTTGATGTTTGCTGCCTTGATGATCGGCCCCCAGCGGGCGACCTCGCCGTCGACAAATGCCTTTGCCTGCGCGAGGGTCCCGCCCGTGAGCACGACGCCTTGTTCCGCCATCTGGCGCGCGAGCTCCGGATCGGCGATGGCGCGGTCGATCGCGCCGTTGAGTCGCTCGAGAACGTCGCGCGGCGTCTTCGCCGGCGCGAACACCGCGTACCAGGCGCTGATCTCGAAGCCGGGTACGCCGGCCTCGATCATCGTGGGCAGCTCCGGCGCAAGCGCCGAACGGGTCGGCCCGGTCGTGGCGAGCGCCTTGAGCTTGCCGGCGCGGATCATGGGCAAGGACGTGGTGATCGTGTCGAACATCAGCGAGACGTGGCCGCCGAGCACGTCGGCGAGCGCCGGTGCGTTTCCCTTGTAGGGAACGTGCAGGACCGATACCCCGGTCATGTGCTTGAACAGCTCCGCCGCCAGGTGGGCACCGGCGCCCACGCCCCCCGACGCATACGAATATTTGCCGGGGTTCGCCTTGAGCAGCGCGATGAGCTCTGCGACGCTGCTGACCGGCAACGATGGCGGCGTGACGAGCACCAGCGGGATGTAGCCGACATAGCTGATCGGGACGAGATCGCGATCGAGGTCGTAGGGCAGGTTCTGCACGAGGTATTTGTTGGTGCCGAGCACCGAGTAGCCCATCAGCAGCGTGTAGCCGTCCGGTACCGATTTCGCAACGAGGTCGGTCCCGATCACGGCGCTGGCGCCGGGTTTGTTCTCGACCACCACCGGAACGCCAAGCGAGCCCTGCAGCTTCTGGCCGATCGCGCGCGCCAGGATATCGACGCCGCCGCCCGGTGGCACCGGTGCGATCAGTCGAATGGGCTTGGTCGGCCAGGCGTCCGCCGCGCTTGCCGCGACCCACGCGTTGATCGAAAACAGCAGCGCGAAGCTGGTGATCCAAGACAGGATTCTTTTCATATTGTCCGCCCCCTATGCCGCCCGATAGTAGAAAGGCATAGGGGTGGTGTCAACGCATTCCTCGTATAAACTGGCCGCCACGTTATCGCAGGATTTTCGACATGAAAAACGAGAAGCTTCTGACCTTCGTGCAGGGCATGAGTCGCCTGCTCGAAACGGCCCCGGCAGAGCCCGACATCGTGCGCGAGGGCGGCGGCCTGCTGGCCACGCTCGTGGCGCAGGATGACTGGCTGCCCGGGCAGTTCACCGTGCCGCACCCGCAGTACTACCAGCAATACCTGCTGTATGCCGACCCGCTGGACCGGTTTTCGATGGTGAGCTTCGTCTGGGGGCCGGGTCAGAAGACGCCTGTCCACGACCACATGACCTGGGGTCTGATCGGCATGCTGCGCGGCAAGGAAGTCGAGACGCACTTTCATCGGCAGGCCGACGGGTCAATGACCCGCGGGCGCAGCGTGACGCTGCTTCCCGGTCAGGTCGGCTCGGTTTCACCTGCGACGCACGATATTCACGAGGTCGCAAATTTTTTTGCCGACCAGACGTCGATCAGCATCCATGTCTATGGAGGCAACATCGGGCGCAGCCATCGCCACGTATTCGACCCGGCCACCGGCGCGGAGAAATCGTTCGTTTCCGGCTATTGCAGTGACGTGGTTCCCAACCTTTGGTCATGAACATGAATTCGGTCGACATTGCGTTTCGCGACTATGCATTTGTCCGTTCAAGCCTGCTCGAGCGTCGTGAGATCGCCCTGCTCGACGTGCGCGAAGAGGATCCCCACGCGCAGGCGCATCCGCTGTTCGCGGCGAATTTCCCTTTGTCGCGGCTGGAGCTTGACGCCTACGCCAAGTTGCCCCGCCGCGATGTTCCCGTCGTCACGTTCGATGCAGGGGCGGGCGATCCCGACGCGATGGTTGCCGCAGTGCGTCTGCGGGCGTTGGGTTACACGGACGTGTCCGTCTTCCGTGACGGCCTCCGGGGCTGGATCGCGGCCGGCGGCGAGGTGTTTCGCGACGTCAACGTCCCGAGCAAGTCCTTTGGCGAGTTGGTTGAGTCCATGCGTCACACGCCGTCGCTTTGCGCCGAGGATGTGCAGGCGCTGATCGATGCAAAGGCCGACATCGTGATCGTCGATGCGCGGCGGTTCGATGAATACCAGACCATGAGCATTCCGACGGCGGTCAGTTGTCCAGGCGCCGAGCTCGTGCTTCGGGTGCCTGATCTTGCGCCGCGCCCCGAAACCCGCGTGATCGTCAATTGCGCCGGCCGCACCCGCAGCATCATTGGCACGCAGTCGCTCATCAACGCGGGGCTGCCCAATCCGGTCAGCGCGCTGCGCAACGGCACGATCGGCTGGACTCTGGCCGGCCAGGCACTGGATAAAGGCCAGCAGCGGCAGGCTGGCGCACCCGCCGAATCCACGGTGGCGCTCGCCTCCCGGCGCGCGCGCGATGTGGCCGACCGCGCCGGCGTCGGCCGGGCGACCCTCGCCGATGCGCTGGCCTGGCATGCACAGGAGGGGCGCACAACCTACCTTTTTGACGCGCGATCCCCCCAGGAGTTCGACGCGGGGCATCTGCCCGGGTTTCGCTCGACGCCCGGTGGCCAGTTGGTCCAGGAGACCGAAATGGTCGCGCCGGTGCGAGGCGCGCGCATTCTGCTCGTCGACACCGACGGGGTGCGCGCGAACATGACGGCCTCGTGGCTGGCCCAGATGGCCTGGGATGTCCATGTGCTGGAGGGCGTGACGAGCGCCGACTTCAGGCAGCGCGGGGCCTGGCGTGCGCCGCTGCCGCCGCTGCCCTCGCGCCGCACGATCACGGTGGATGCTCTGGACGCGGCCTTGCGCGCTCCGGCCGGTGTGCTGGTCATTGATCTGTCCCGGCATGCGCAGTATGTCCAGGGCCATATTCCCGGCGCCTGGTATGCCTTGCGATCGCACCTGAGGCAAGCGCTGGGCGGTATGCCACGTGCGCCGCGCGTGGTGATCACCTGCCCGGATGGCCTCTTGTCGTCGTTTGCCGCGCCCGATGTGTCGGTGGCGATCGGCCGTGAGGTCGAGGTGCTTGAAGGCGGCATGCAGGCCTGGAGGGCCGCGGGCCATGCGCTCGAGCAGGGCCCGACGCACCTGGCTTCACCGCCGCTGGACCGCTATAAGCGCCCCTATGAGGGAACCGATAGCGCCCGGGAAGCGATGCAGGGCTATCTCGACTGGGAGTTCGGCCTGGTCGAGCAGCTTGGCCGCGACGGGACCCACCACTTCAGGGTGATCTAGCGGCGCGCCGTTTCGGGAGGCACTGGCTAGCGCAACACCTTGCTATCCTGGGCGGCCTTGACGAGTGCCTTTGCGTCATCCGGCAGCAGGAAGTGCTCGCGCATGGCGCGGTCTGCGGCACGCTGCACCGCCTGCACATAGCCTTCGTGGGATCCGTAGCGCTCTTCGAGCGAGGGGCGCGGGTCGCCGCTGGACGTTCGTTCGCGCGCGGTCGTCGCAAAGGGAATCATGCCGCCGACGTAGTTGCAGATCTGCCCCTTGTGAAACGGCTTCTCGCCATCGGCCGTGATATTCCATCCGAGGTAGGTGCCCAAAGGCGCGTCAAGCAGCACCACCGGGACCCCGCCAAGTTCGTTGCCGTCGGCATCGACCTTGGGCGCGAACATCGGCAGGCTTCGGCGCACGGGTGGGGGGGCGTTTGAAGGGATGCCGGAGAGATCCATCACGTTGAACTGCGGGCCCCAGTCGTAATCGAGCACCGCCATGATGAAGTCGCGCTCAGGCACCGTCGGGCGCAACCCCGGCAGCGTCGGGAACCCGAGCGCCTCCTTGTTGGCAGGCGCCAGCGTGCCGGCCTTTTCTCCCGCTCTTGGCGCGAGCGTCGGATAGCGGCTTGCCGGCGGGGCGATACCCTTGGTCACCCAGTGGCGGAAGTGCATCCGGATCGCGTTGACGGTTTCGTAGTGGGACACCGGATTTGCTGGCAGCACGCCGACCCCGAAGTTGTTGCCAGGGCAGAGCGGCCCTGTCGCGGGCAGCCCGACGCCGGGCAGGCTCGAGTCAAAGCCACCGGCGCCGCCGCCATGCGTGCTGCTGGCGATGTAGTAGCGACGCACGAAGTCCGGCAGTGGCAGATCCGCCTTGCCGTCCGTGCCGACCCACTCGGGCGTCAGCTTCAGCGCCCAGACTTCGGCCGAGCCAAAGTGCTCGACGATCTTCGGGCAGGTCTTGCTGGCGGTGCAGCGCTCGAGCAG
>CAITPF010000298.1 GCA_903894155.1 uncultured beta proteobacterium
AACCTGTACGAAGCGTGCTTCCCTGTTTGACGGTACGTCAGATACTTGGTGTTATACCAAATTGGGCCGCTGTGACCTTGCCCCTGCACGACACGCCGTTGTGGTTGGTCGCAATGATTGTCGTGTGCTGTAATGCGAGGCATAGCGCGGCAATCGGCAGTCGTCTCACTTTCACCAGCCAGAATGTCCGTCTCGCCATCAAGCCGTCGATCGCCAGCCTTCACCAATACTCCCCATGAATCAACCTGATCAAGATGGCTTAAGCGCAGCGATCGCGCCCAACATATTTGATGCGTATCTGAATCCCGACTTGCTGCTGCCGTTAGTCCTCGGCAACCTGATGTCCCAGCGTCTGTGGGACTTCAGCGCACGTATTCAGCAGCGCCTCGATCACGCCGCAATCCCATCGACGACGGACGGTGATGCAATCTTTGAAGCGATCGCGCCCGTTCGGGAAATTCAGCGTCAGATCGATCGTCATTTCAAGCATTTGCACCCGAGCGAAGTGGCCCAGATCTATGGCGAACTGAATTTGACCGAGGAGGGCGCGCGCCTCGGGCAAGCCAGTGTGTCTGCGGCGATCGCCGGAATCAAGGCGTGCTTCAATGATCGAATGCGGTCCGGCGCAATCCCGGGGGACGCGTTGCAACCGATCCTCGACGGCCTGGAGCACAATCGGTTTCCCGGCTATTGCTACGCAAACTTCGATGTGGTGAGGGCCGGTCGCCAATTGACAGGCCGCAAATCCAAGGCCCCGATGGGACTGACATCATGCCTGGACGAGGTCAGCCTCTTCGCCGCGCTCGTCATGACGCTTCCGCGCGGAGCGGTAGAGAGCGTCATTGCGCTGTCCTGTGTTTCGCACTACACGGCGTTCGGATGGAGCAACACTGGCGCGCCCTGGTGGTTCTATGGAAAGAGCAAGCTGCTGACCGAAGGCGAATGGAAGCTGCGCGTCGCCCAGGACTTTGCCGGCGACGCCCAGGCCGCCTTTGATCAGATATTCAAGGAAATGGACCGTGTCACCTCGGCTGCAGGCACGTTCGACTTGCGTTCTGGTCAGGCGAGCATTGAAGCAGTCCACATCGATGAAATCGTTGTAAAACTTGACCAGTTTTTCGGCGTAAGACTCAAGCAAGTATCTGATGGACTGTCGCTGCCACGCACCCAACTTCCCGAAGCGCCGCTGGCGCCAATCCTGAGGGAATTGCTTGGCACCCAGTCGATCGAACAGGCTCGCAATCGATTGCTGAAATCCGGGGATCCGCGTTGCCTGCAGGTGCTGTACTCATACCGATCCCTTGATGTTCCTGACCACAAACCGTATCTCGAAGTTGCGCTATCAAGCCCCAACTGCAAGAAAATAGGTTCGGAATTGACGTGCCAGGCCGACGCAATTGGCGTGGTGCAAGGCGTCGAAGGTTGTCTCTCGATTTTTGACGATCGCAATCGCATCGCAATGCCGGATGAAACGCTGCGCATGAATACGGGATCCGATCGGGACAAGGCGCTGCTGCTGCACGCGCTGCTTGTCCATTATTACGCGGCGAGACACCAGGACTGCGTCATATCCACCCTGATGACCGCGCAGGACAGCTTCGTGTGCGGGACGGAGTTCTGCCTTAGCCTCAATACCCTGGCTGCCGCCGGGCGGCCGGCCGATGGAATATTGATCACACTGTCGATGGCCGCATGAGCGATGGTGCACAAGCCACGAGCGCGAACAAAGTGCCGCCGCCCGGCAAAGGCATTTCGAACAACGAACGACTGATCGTCTTATGTGTTGCGATGGCAGCGTTCACCTTCCAGTTCGAGGCCTACCTGGTGAGCGTTTCCCTGCCTGACATGGCACGGGAGCTCAACGCCTCGTCTACGGCGATTTCCCTTGTCGTGTTGACGTATCTGCTGGGGGCAACCATTGCACTGGTTCCCGCCGGCAGCCTGGGGGATCGTTTTGGATTAAGGCGCACCTTTCTTGCCGGCTGCGCAATCGCGTTGATCGGAACCCTGATGTGCGGGCTTTCGAGCAACCTGCTGATGCTGTGGATCTTCAGGTTTTGTCAGGGCCTGGGAACCGGGGCAATGGTTGCGACGGCATACGCGATGATCCCGACCTGGATCGACGAAGGCGAGGCGGGACGAAGCTATGGGCTGCTCTCCCTGGGCGCGGGCGTGGGCATGGTTGCGGGGTTGCCGATTGGTGGCCTGCTGTCGGATGCCCTTGAATGGCGTTGGATTTTTCTGGCAACCGCGCCGCTCTTTTTGTCCCTTCTCTTGCTTGCATGGCTGATATTGCCAGGCGCTGGCCAGGACGCGGGCCGGTGCGGCCGGATCGACTGGAAGGGCCTCGCGCGCTTTGGCTTGATCCTCTCGGGCATCGTGCTGGTGGTGAGCCTTGGCGGCGAGCTTGGATGGACATCGGCGCCGATACTCGGGATCGGATGCGCGACGGTCATCTTGGTGGCCTGGTCGCTGGCGGGCCCCCGCACGCATTCCCCTTTGTTTTCATCCGAATTATTACGAGCTTCGGGCTTTGCCCCTTCGTTATCGGCGCTGTTTATCTTTTCAGTCGTGATGAGTGGCGTTCGATTTCTGATGCCTTTTTATCTTGAGTCGAGTTGCGGTCTGTCGATCCTGATGAGCAGCACACTATTGCTGGCATTTCCGCTCAGCTACGCACCCACTGGCGTATGGGCCGGGCATCTGGCCGATCAGATGGGATCACGATCGATTGTTGGCGTGGCCTGCGCACTCGGGGCGGCGAGTTGCTGCGCTTTCGCGCTCTTGCTTGGCGATCGGCATATATCGTCCTTTCTGTTGTTTACGGTGAGCTTCGGCGCGGCAACCGGATTGTTCTTTGCCCCGAATAACCGCTTCAGCATGTCCTGCGTTCCGCTGGAAAAGCGGGGCGAAGCCGGCGCGCTGATGCCGGTCGCGATCAACCTGGGGAGTCTTTTTGGTGTCGCCCTGTTCGACAAGGCATTGACGGCGAATATTCCGGACAGCGCGTTCATGATTCGCGACGGCG
>CAITPF010000299.1 GCA_903894155.1 uncultured beta proteobacterium
TGGCCACCTTCCAGCCGCCGTTAAGAGGGCCGAGCAGGTTTTCCTGCGGCACGCGCACGCTGTCGAAGCGAACTTCCGAAAACTCCTCCTGCCCGGCGATCGTGCGGATCGGGCGCACTGTCACCCCGTCGCTTTCAAGGTCGACCAGCAACATCGACAACCCGGCCTGACGCGACGCGGCAGACGAATCCGTGCGCACCAACGCGAACATCCAGTCCGCCATGTGCGCATAACTCGACCAGATCTTGTGGCCATCGACGATGAAGGCCGCCCCGTCAACGCGCGCTGTCGTCCTTAGCGCGGCGAGATCAGAGCCCGCCTCTGTTTCCGAGTACCCCTGCGCCCAGAGCATTTCGCCCGACAGCAGGCGCGGCAAGAAGCGCTCTTTCTGCGCCTGCGTACCGAAGGCGATCAGGCTCGGACCGAGCAGGTTCAAGCCGGTGGGCAAAAGGTAGGGCGCGCCGATGCGCGTCTGCTCCTCGAGCAGCACGAGTTGTTCGTCCAGGCTCGCCCCCATCCCGCCAGCATCCCGGGGCCAGTGTGGCGCGACCCATCCCCTGGCATGCAGCCGCGCCTGCCATTGGCGCAAAATCATCGGATCGAGACAGTTCAGGTGATTTCGCCAGTCGGGCGGAAGATTCTCCTCCAGCCAGGCACGCACCTGCGCCCGAAATTCGGCGAGTGCTGGGTTGTCGTTCTGAAATAGCATATTGAGTCGGCTACTCGCGCCGCGCTGGCGCATCATCCATCGAAACCAGCTTTGCATCGACCGCCCAGCCGCCCTCTCCTTCCCTGCCCAGAATGAAGGGATTGATCTCGGCCGTCATCACGCCATGCGCGAGAACGGCAAGCTGCGAGAAAGCAACGATAGCCCGAACCGCCGCCTCGACATCCACGCAGGGCTGGCCACGGGCACCGGCAAGCAGCGGCGCTGCGCGCAATTCGTGTAGCATCGCGCGCGCCTCGTTTGCATCGACCGGCGCGATTCGAATGGCGACGTCATCCAGGATCTCGACCCACTTGCCTCCCATGCCGACCATGATCACCATGCCAAACGACGGATCGCGGCGCATGCCCAGCATCAGTTCAACCACGCCGCGCATCTGGCGTTGAACGATCACCGCCGGTGGCGTGGTGCTGTCGGGGCTGATTGACTGCTGTCGCGAGACGAGCGCATCCCAAGCATCGCGCGCCTGACGCTCGTCTCCGATCCCGAGCATCACGCCTCCCACGTCAGATTTATGCGCCAACCCCGGCACGGACACCTTCATGGCGACGACAGGCCCAAGTTGTTCGGCCAGGGCAACGGCCTGCGCCTGCGACGTTGCCAGGGCGCACGGGGCGACAGGGATGCCATGCTCGCCAAACAGCGCCAGCAGCGCAGCTTCATCACGCGCACACGGGAGCGCGACCGGGCCCGGCCGTTCGAAATCCGGTCGCGAGGCGACCGCATGTTCGCGCCAGCCGCACATCATGGCAACTGCATCAACCGCGTGGGCCGGGTCCGTGTAGGATGGAAAGCCCGCCGCGTGCAGGCGCGCAAAGCCTTGCGGCGAAGTCGTGGTCGTCAACATGACTGGCTTGCCGCATCGGTGCACGCCATGCGCGTGCAGTCGCCCAATCAGCTTGTCGAGCATGGCCTCGGAGCGGAATGCCGAGGTCAGGAATACGACGACGGCATCGATGTCTGGCGAAGCTGCCACCTGCGCAATCGGCGTCACCATAAGTTCCATGTCCGTGAGTACCATGGCGGTCACATCCACCGGATTGCGGCTGTTTCCGCCGGGCAGCAACGCGTCCAGGCTCCTGCGCAAGGGCGCATCGAGCTCGGGCACCAAAAGCTCATCCGCCTCGGCGCGATCCGCTGCCATAATGCCGCCGCCACCCGAAGCCGACACAATGGCCAGCCGCCTTCCCCGGGGCAAGGATGACGTGACGAATGCGGCTGCCACGTCCACCGCCTGCGTGACTGTTGAGGCGACGATTGCGCCCGTCTGTCGCACAGCGGCGTCAAAAATACGTCCTTCCCCGGCCAACGCACCCGTGTGCGACGCAGCTGCGGCGCGCCCCACCTGCGAGCGGCCCACCTTCAGCAGGATGACCGGCTTGCCTGCGGCACGCGCCTCGTGCAGCGCACTGATCAGTCGCGCGCCATGCGCCACCCCTTCGAGCGCCGCGAGCACGACGCGGGTGCCGGGATCGCGGGCGGCATAAACGATGCATTCGGCGACGTCCACGTCACCCTCATTGCCGGTCGAACACCAGGTCGCGATGCCCAGGCCACGTTCGCGCAGCATCACGAAAAAGTAGGAGGCCATGGCACCCGATTGCGATACGACAGAGATCGCGCCTGGCTGATCCCAGCCATCCTGCCACATGGTGGCAAAGGTCGCCGCGAATCTGTTGCGGGCATTGACGACGCCGATGCAATTGGGCCCGAGGATCCGCAATCTGCCCAGTGCGGCTCGCGTCACCAGCGACTGCTGTTGCAGCCGGCCCGCCTCGCCTGCCTCGGCATAGCCCGAAGCGAACACCACGGCAGCGCGAACGCCGGTCGCGACGCATTGCTCGAGCGCCTCTTCCACTGCCGCCTGCGGCGCGGCGATCACGGCAAGGTCAACCCCGATATCAATGCGCGCGAGGTCCGGCGCCGCCCTCAGGCCCTGCACCTGCTGCAAACGAGGATGGACCGGAACGACGCGCCCTTCCCACTTGCCCGAAGAAAGATAGGCAAGCACGCGACCGCCGAACTTGGACGTGTCTTCGGAAGCGCCGACCACCGCCACGGAACGTGGCTCAAAGTAAGCGGCTAAATCGCCATAGGTCGCAGGCGGTGACACGGCGCGGTCCTGCAGCGTCACCGCTTGCGACCCGCCTTGAGCGACGCCCACTTTTCGTCGCTCCATTCGAAGAGGTCGTCCACGTCCATGCCCTTGAGGCCACGGCCGCCGTCGATGGTCATCATGTCGCCGTTGATATAGCCCGCCGCATCCGACACAAGGAACGCGCACGCGTCGGCGAACTCGTCATGCTCACCGAAGCGACCCAGGGGGATCGCCCGGGTCGGGTCGGCCCCAGCCTCACGCTGATCGAAGAGTTGCTGCCATGCGCCGGGGGTGGGAAACAACCCCGGCGCGATGCCCACGCTGCGGATTCCCTTGGGGCCCCACTCGACCGCCAGGCTCTTGGTCATGCTGAGCATCGCCGACTTGGCCATGGTGAGCGGCACCGTAAAGGCGCGCCCGGCAACGGCACCGGTCGTCAGGACATTCAGGATGACGCCACGTCGTCCTTCGGCAATCCAGCGTTGGCCCGCATTCAGCGCGCAGTAGGCATTGCCGTTGAGCGCGACGCTGATGATGGCATCGAACGCGCGCGACGAAAGCGTCTCGGTACGCGATAGAAAGTTGGCAGCGGCATTGTTGACGAGGATATCCAGCGGACCGGAGTTCCAGATTTCGGTGAACATGCCATCCACCGTGGCCGCGTCGCGGATGTCGCAACGCAACGAAGTCACTTCAGAGCCGGTGGCGGCGCTGATCTCGGCTGCGGTGGCCTGGATGATCTCCTCCCTGCGACCACAGATCACGACGCGCCCGCCTAGTTGCGCGATGCGGTGCGCCACCGCGCGACCAAGACCGGTGCCACCGCCGGTCACCAGGGCGCGTTTGCCCGCAAACAGGTCAGCGCGAAAGGGAACGACATACGGAGTGCTCATTGCCGGGCCTTGATGAGGTTGAGGAAGCGTTCGGCGTTACCGGTGAAGATACGCTGCAACACGTCGTCGGAGTATCCTTCGGCGCGCCAGTCGCCAACGATTTTTTCATAGCGCAGCATCGGGAAGTCATTGGCATACATGATCTTGCCTTTGAGTCGCCCGCGGATTTCATGCTTGAGGTCTTCCGTGATGCGCTTGGGTGAGACACCATGCAGTTCGAACCATACGTTGGGCTTATGCAGCAACGTGGCGATCATTTCGCCCTGCCAGGGCCAGGCCGAACGAGCCGCCACGATTTGAAGTGCCGGGTAGCGCGCGGCCAACTCGTCGATATACCGTGGATGACTGAGTTCGAGCACGATGCCATGGCCTCCCGGCATGCCTGCGCCCACCCCGGTGTAACCGACAAAAGCCATGACGGGAACATGGTGCTCAACGCAATACTCATAGAACGGGGTGAAACTTTCATGGGTGATCAGGCGCCGGTTGCCAACGGCTGACACGGCTAGCCCCACGATGCCTGCGTCGGCGTTGCGCACGCGCTCGAGCTCGTCGAGACTTGCCGCCGTGTCGTCCGGATTCAGCTGGAGCCAGTTGCCAAGCACTACGTCGGGGTTGGCCTTTGCAAAAGCGATCATTTCGTCATGCAAAACCTTAACTTCGGCAATCGGCAACTCGCGGGTGAAGCCGTAATCCAGCATCACCTTGACTTCGTTTAACCGAAAGTAGGCCGCCATCTCGTCCGTCGAAAAGAACGTACATTCCGTTTTCCAGATGTCGACTTGCTTGGCCTGCTGGGCCTTGCCTCGCAGCGGATACGCTTTCTCGGTTCCCCAGTGTGAATGAAGGTCATAAATTGTCATCGGCTGATTCCGGGAAGTCTAGGGTGAAGGGATTACTCGTACTTGATACCGAGGTCATGGACGACCTTGGTCCAGCGATCGTGCTCGCGCTTGGCCATGGCTCTGAATTCCGCCGGCGAGGTCTCGTAAATGTATTCAAAGTTGGCGATGGCCAGGCGGTCTTTGACCTCCTTGGAGGCCATGGCGGTGCGCACATCCGCATTGACCTTGGCGACGATATCCGCCGGCGTCTTGGCCGGAAAGAAAAGGCCAAACCAGACCGCGACGTCAAAACCCGGCAAGCCTGATTCATTGAGGGTCGGCAAATCCGGCGCGAACGGCGAGCGCTCCAGGCTGCTCACCGCCAGCGCGCGCAGTCGGCCATCAGCCACGTACTTCAGAGTGAGCAGCGTGTCAAAGAGAAACTGATCACGCCCGGCCATCAGATCCTGGATCGCCGGGGCGCTGCCAGCGTAGTGCACGTTCTCGGCCTTGAAGCCGGCTTGTTGCATGAGGAGCCCATTGGCCAGATGCTGCGTCGTACCCACGCCGGTGGTGGCGCCGTTCAACCCCTCGGGCCGGCTTTTCGCATAGGCGATGAATTCCTTGAGATTGGTGGCGGGAACGTCGTTGTTGACATACAAAACCCAGGGCGTGCGCACCAGGGGCACGATCGGTTCAAAATCCGTCGTGATGTTGTACGGCGGGACGTCCTGCATTGCAGGAAAGATCACGAGTTGCCCCAGCGCGGACATCAGCATCGTGTAGCCATCGGGTGCCGCCTTGGCGCCGATCGAGGTGCCTATGGATCCGCCGCCGCCAGGGCGGTTTTCCACGATGACGGGCTGCTTCCAGATTTCGGCCAACTTTTGTGCAACTGTCCGTGCAAGCAGATCCGCATGCGCGCCCGGGGTGTAAGGGATGACGAGCTTGACGGGTCGATTCGGATAGCCTTCGACGCCCGCGGCGCTACAGGCCACAGGAAGCGCCAGCGCAA
>CAITPF010000300.1 GCA_903894155.1 uncultured beta proteobacterium
CCATGTTTTCGCACGCCGATCCACTCCGCCACCGAGCCGCCATGATCCCAGCCGCCAGCCTCGCCTGCACGCTTAATCACTACCTCTGTCCGCAGGATATGTCTGTTGAATCCTTTCTGGATCTGGCCGTCGCGCATGGTTTCAATGGTGTTGCGCTGACTGTCAGATCGTTGACCGAATGTCCGGCGCATCGACTCGCGCCGTTGCTCAGGGCAAGAGGGCTATCGGTCAGCTCGGTCAATTCGGCGGGTTACTTTCTATTCGAGGGGCACGAGGCTGCCGGGCAGCATGCACGCAACGACTGGTTGCTCGCACAGACTGCCGAGCTTGGCGATACGGCCCTGAACGTCATCGTGGGCGGCAGCACGATGATGGATCTGCACGAAGCGCGCGCGCGTTCGATCGAACAGTTGCACGCGTTTGCCGAAAAAGCGAGGGCAGCCGGCGTTCGCCTGCTGATCGAACCGTTTCACCCATTGCTCAACCGCAGCAAGAGCCCCTTGAATACGATCAGCGAGTGTGTCGAACTGTGCGCCCGGATTCCCGGCATGCTGATCAACCTCGACCTCTTTCATAGCTGGTGGGATCCGGAAATCGACTGGGCCGTGAGCGCCGGCACCGCCCCGATCGGACTACTGCAAATCTGCGACGTGCACTGCGCTGCGGATTCCGGCCTGCCCACGCGCGTTCCGCTGGGCGAAGGCATCCTTGCCTGGCAACGCTACGTCCGGATGTTTCGCGACAGCCAGCCGCAGCGACCCATCGAGCTCGAACTGTTCATCGATCGCATGCCCGGGCGCGATGCGCACGCGATCGTGCGGGAATCGGCAGCACGGCTCGCGGCGCTGGCGCGCGCTTAGTCCAGGTGAATCCCGGCATCCTCGATGATCTTCTTCCAGCGCAAATACTCGCTGTCGAGAAACTTGCGCGATGCATCCGGATTCGAGTCGATCACCACGAATCCGCGATCCTCGAGCGAGGCCTTGAACGCGGGTGAACTTATCGATTTGTCGAACGCGCGATAGAGCGTATCGACAATCTCGCGCGGCATCCCGGGCGGGCCCGCGAGGATATACCACGTCGACACCGAATAGCCCTTGACGCCAGCCTCGTCGATGGTCGGCACGCTCGCCACCAGCTTCGAACGCGTCTGCGCCGACTGGCCCAGGGTGCGTACGCGGTTGTCCACGATGAAGGGCATGCTCTCGGCCACGGGTTGTGTGGTCATTTCGATACGCCCGCCGACGACGTCGGTGATCGCGGCCACGCCACCGCGATAGGGAATGTGTTGCAACTCGATACCCGCCATCGACTTGAATACCTCGCCCGCCAGGTGCGACGAGGTGCCGTTGCCCGCGCTGCCAAAGCGCAACGGCTGCGCAGACTTGCGAGCGAATGCAATGAATTCCGCAATGCTTGCAACCGGCATCGCCGGGTTGATCATGAAGACCAGCGGCGATTCGCCGATCACCGTAATCGCGGTGAAGTCGGCCGGGGAAAACGGCAGCTTGCTGTAGAGGGTAGGATTGGTCGCCAGGCCGGGCGTGGCAATCACCAGGGTGTAGCCGTCAGGTTGCCCGGCCGCGATCGCGGCGAAGGCTATGTTGCCCCCCGCGCCGACCCGGTTCTCCACAATGAAGTTGAAGCCGGTATCCTTAGAGACCTTGTCGAGGACCAGACGGCCGATGATGTCAGCGCCGCCTGCCGGCGCATAGGGGATGATGACCCGGATCGGGCGGTTCGGGTAGGTCTGCGCATGGCCCGCGAGGCACCAGGACAGCAGCGCAGTCGCAAGAACCAGGATTCTGAAGCAAGACTTCATGTTGACTCCCCTTTTTTGCCAAGTTAATGAATTCGCGGCAAGCATGCAAGGCCGCCGACGTTGCAGGCCTTGACCCGGCTGCACTATAGTGGCTTGCGATGGCCTCTGAACACCCTCATATCAATACGCTCCAGTACCTGCGACAAGCGCTGCGCGACGAGTTGCAGGCGCTGCGGGAACTCGTGATCGAGCAACGGCTGCTGGTGCTGATGCTCGTGGTCATCCTCGCCGGCTCGTTCTACTACCTCAAGCCGTTTCCGCCCCGCCATCTTTCCATGGCCGCCGGCTCGGCCAACGACGGTTACACGATGATGGCACGAACCATCGCCTCGTATTTTCGTGACCATGGCGTGGATCTCATGATTGAGGAATCCACCGGGTCTGTCGAGAATGCCGAACTGTTGATCGATGACAGGGACGAGGTCGAGGTGGCGTTCATCCAGGGCGGCGCGCTGACGCCCGAGCAGGCGGCCAAGGTCTATTCGCTTGGCAGCGTCGCCTACGAACCCGTCTGGGTTTTCTACCGGCGCGATGCCCCGGGCAAGTATGACTATCTGACAGACCTGGCCGGCAAGCGCATCGGCATCGGGCCCGAGCGCGGCGGCACGCGGCCTATGGTGCGCGAGCTGTTTCGCCTGAACGGGATTTCCATCGAAGGAGACAACCACTTCGTCATCGCGCCCTACGACGATAACCTTGAGGACCTCAAGGCTGGAAACCTGGACGTCGTGATCAAGGTGGCACCCTATTTCGACCCCG
>CAITPF010000301.1 GCA_903894155.1 uncultured beta proteobacterium
ACCGATCAGCTTGATGCGAAGGATATCCTCGATATCCTGCAGCGAGAGCATTTCGCCACCCTCCACACGCTTGGGGTTATAGCGGGTCAGGAGCAGGTATTCCTTGATGGGCTCGTCGTTCTCGACGGCGCGCCGCGATTTTGACGCGAGGATGCCGAGGATGCGGTCAGAGTCGCGCACCGAGGAGACTTCGGGGTTGGTGACGATCAGTGCATCGTCGGCGAAGTAGGCCGCAAGCAGCGCGCCCGTTTCGATGCCCGCCGGCGAATCGCAGACGATGTAGTCGAAGCCCATTTCCTTGAGATCGTTGATGACTTTTTCGACGCCTTCCTTGGACAGCGCGTCTTTGTCGCGGGTTTGCGAGGCGGGAAGGACGAACAGGTTCTCGACGTTCTTGTCCTTGATCAACGCCTGGTTCAGCGTGGCTTCACCCTGGATGACGTTGACGAAGTCATAGACGACCCGGCGCTCGCATCCCA
Organism: uncultured beta proteobacterium; assembly: GCA_903894155.1. Classification (GTDB taxonomy): domain Bacteria; phylum Pseudomonadota; class Gammaproteobacteria; order Burkholderiales; family Burkholderiaceae_B; genus Zwartia. The sequence continues at coordinate 480 of CAITPF010000301.1, forward strand.
TGATGAGATCGAGATTGCGCAGGCCGACGTCAAAGTCGATTACCGCAGTCTTAAAGCCGCGTATGGCCAGGCCAGACGAAAAGCTGGCGCTGGTGGTGGTTTTTCCCACCCCGCCTTTGCCGGAAGTCACTACCACAATACGTGTCATGACAGACGAATCCTCAATGAGTAAACAATCGTTTTAGGGCCGCAGATTCGACGTGCAACATTGTTGTCTTAACCGCATGGTAAAGCAAAAACCGGAGTAATTCCCTACTGCTTCAGGGGCTGAATGTGAAGGGTCTGATCGTCCAGTTGGATCACTGCAGGCAGCCGACGCACGTCGTCGGGCAGCTTGGCGTCAATCACGCGATACACGCCGGCGACGGCAACGAGTTCGGCATCCAGGCCCGTCGTGAAAATGCGTGCCTCGGCGTCGCCGCGGGCGCCTGCCATGGCCTTGCCGCGCAGCGGCCCATACACATGGATATTGCCGTCGGCAATCACCTCGGCGCCCCGGCTGACGACACCGATGACAACCAGGTCGCCGTTGCGCGCGTAGACTCTCTGGCCTGAGCGTAAGGGCCCGTGGACAACCAGCGTTGCCGTGCCGGCTGCGGCTGGAGACGGGGGCGTCGCAGGCGCGGCGAGACTGCCCGTGGCGGCTGCCGTGTTCGCCTGCGCTGTGCCGCTGCCGGGGGCCGTGGCGCTCGCTGCTGATGGATCCAGCGTCGGCGTGCCTGGCGTGGGCGTGGCGGTTGTCACCGAGCCGTCGCTGGCGGCGCGCGGCGAACTGACGGAGAGCTCAACCGGAACAAGGCCGCAATCCCGCGCTGCAATGAGATTTTCGCCATGGGCGACGACGCCGATGACGGGCAGGCTGTGGTTGGACAGGGCGCGCACCAGGGTTTTCCAGTCGACGGCACCATCAACCCGGGTCGCATCGATGACGACCGGCTCGTTTTCAAAAAACGACCCGGCGTCGGCCATTCGCTTGTTCAGCGCGGCGACCAGGTCGGACGTGTCGGCGTGCTGGATCACCACCCGTATCGCGTACAGGGTGGCACTCTTGAAATCCAGGCTAGGTGTTTCGGTCGTCATGGCCGTCGATCATACCCCAGGGGCCCAGGTGTCCTTGAGGGTCGTCGTACGGTTGAACACGGGATGTTGCAGCGTGGAGTCGATGCAGTCAGGCACAAAGAAGCCGAGGCGCTCGAACTGCCAGACCGAGTTTTCTTCGGCGATTGTGCCTGGTTCGAGCCAGCCGTGCACGACCCGGCGGGAATCCGGGTTCAGGCCGGCCAGGAAATCGGTTTCACTGGCATCGGGGAAGGGCTGCGAAAACAGGCGATCGTAGAGGCGAATTTCGACCGGTAGCGCGTGGACGGCGCTCACCCAGGTGATCGTCCCCTTGACCTTGACGAGGTTGGAGCCCTCGGTGCCGCTCTTGGTGGTCGGGTCGTATTCGGCGTGGACTTCGGTGATGCGGCCATCCGCATCCTTGACGCAACCTGTGCAGGTCACGATATAGCCATACTTGAGGCGAACCTTGTTGCCGGGGAACAGCCTGAAGTATTTTTTGGGCGGGGTTTCGGTGAAATCCTCCCGCTCGATCCAGAGCTCACGCGTGAACGGGAAGTCGCGAACCCCGGCGTCGGGGTCGTGTGGATTGCGCGGCGCCTGGCAGGGCTCGGTCTTGTCGGCCGGGAAGTTCGTGATGACGAGCTTGACCGGATCGAGAATGACGACTGAGCGCAGGGCGATGGGATCCTGAACCTCGCGCAGTGCCTGCTCAAGCAGGCTGTAGTCGATGCGCGAGTTGGATTTGGAGACACCGGTGCGCTCGCAGAAGAGGCGCAGCGCCGCTGGCGAATAGCCCCGGCGACGCAGGCCGGCGAGCGTCGGCATGCGCGGGTCGTCCCAGCCATCGACGTGGCCTTCCTTGACCAGTTGCAGCAGCTTGCGCTTGCTGGTGACGATGTAGCTCATGTTGAGCCGTGCGAATTCGTACTGGTGCGGCAGCGGGTCGGCGAGCTGGCCGAGATCGCGCAGGCGCTCGAGTGTCCAGTCGTAAAACGGACGCTGATCCTCGAACTCAAGTGTGCAGATGCTGTGGGTGATGCCCTCAAGGGCATCCTCGACCGGGTGTGCCCAGGTGTACATCGGGTAAATGCACCAGTCGTTTCCGGTGCGATGGTGCGTCGCGTGCCGGATGCGGTAGAGCACGGGATCGCGCAGGTTGATGTTCGGGGAGCCCATGTCGATGCGGGCCCGCAGCGCCATGCTGCCGTCGGGGTGCAGGCCTTCGCGCATTTCCTGCAGCAGACGAAGGGATTCTTCTGCCGGGCGATCGCGCCAGGGAGAGTTCATGCCCGGTTCAGTCAGGGTGCCGCGCATCTCGCGCATCGTCTCCGGGTTTTGCTCATCGACGTAAGCGTGTCCCGCCCGGATCAGCGCCTGCGCGAAGCCGTACATGATCCCGAAATAGTCGCTGGCGAAATACAGGTGCTCGGTCTGGCCGGCTTTCCAGTTAAAACCCAGCCATTTCACGGCCTCGATGATCGAGTCGACGTATTCCTGTTCTTCCTTTTCGGGGTTCGTGTCATCAAAGCGCAGGTGGCAGATGCCGCCGTAGTCCCGTGCGAGGCCGAAATTCAGGCAGATGCTCTTGGCGTGTCCGATGTGCAGGTAGCCGTTGGGCTCCGGCGGAAACCGCGTGCGGATGCGCGCCGGATCAGCGGAGGCGTTGGCCAGCGCGGATGCCGGACCGGGCGCGCCCGCCCAGCGCTTGCCCTGAAGTCGGCCTGCGGCCAGGTCCGATTCGATGATATTGCGTAAAAAATTTGTGGAAGCGGGTGACGGGGTTTCTAGGGTCATACGGGTTAGTTTGCAATCGGGGATGGCCGACAAACGTACATTTTGCCACGTTGCGTCTACACTAGCCCGAATCATGGAAATTACCGCGCTTTGGCTGGCCCGGGCGCAGTTCGCGCTGAGCCTGAACGTTCATGTCCTGTTTGCCGCCCTGGCCATGTTTCTGGGGTGGCTGCTGTTCTTTTTGCGCTGGAAGCAATGGCGCAGCCCCGACACTGCCGCACTTGCCGCCTACCGGTTCTGGGGGCGGTTTTTCGCGCTGTCCTTCTTCCTGGCGTTTGCCTCGGCGGTGCCCGTGCTCGCCGAGATCGGGATTCTCTGGCCACCACTCATGGCCCGCATCGGCAACGTGGCAGGGCCCCTGCTCGCCTTTGGCATTACGACGCTCTTCGTGACGAAGTCCGTTTTCATGGGGGTGATGCTGTTCGGCCAGCGCCGCGTGTCCGAGTCCGCGCACCTGATTTCTGTCTTCATGGTGGCGCTGGGTCTGACGGCAACCGTGTTCTGGGGCGTTGTACTGCAGTCCTGGACCCATGCGCCCGAGGGCATCGCGCTGATCGACGGGCGCTTTCAGGTCGTCGACTGGGGTGAAATCATCCTCAATCCGGGGCTTGGCTGGTGCCTGGCGCAATTCGCCTGTGGCGGTGCCCTGACGGGCGGGTTCCTGATGATCGGGGTTTCGGCCTGGCAGGCGTGCCGACGCCCGCTCGTCGAAGGCGAACGCCTGAGTTTCCGGGTGGGTTTGGGCGTGGTTCTGGCGGCGCTCGTCGCCCAGGCGTGCATCCTGGATGGCGTGTTGCGGCTCGAGGCGCGCTTCGCGCCCGCGGCGGCGGCAGCCATGGTCGGTTACGACGGCCGGGGCGACTCGAGCCCCGAACCCGGGGCGTTCGAGCTTTCGGCTACGCGCCCCGGCACCGCTCGCGCGGGTACGGAGCCGCTGTCGCGCTGGCTCGGGCGCAGTGCGCAGGGGGATGTGATCGGGCCGGCGGATTTCTCCCCGTCCCGGTTGCCGCCGGTCGGCGCCCTTTACTGGATGACGCGCGTCATTCTGGCCTTGTGGGGGGCGATGGCGCTGCTGGCGATCGCCGTCACTGCCGTGATGGCGGTCCGCGGCGCAGATCCGGTTGCACAGCCACGTGTTCTGCTCAGACTACTGGCGGGGGCGACTTGCGCGGGCGCACTATCCTGGCTGCTCTGCTGGAATCTCATCGAAGCCGGGCGCTCGCCGTATTTTGTCGCGGGCATGCTCCTGCAGGAGGATGTGCTCACCGACGCCAGCCCGGGCGCCCTGGCAGCCGGCCTGGCTGCAAGCGCGTTCGTCTACGCGCTTTTGCTTGGCGGTTTTGTGCGCCTGGCCTATCACGCCGCACGCTACGGCGTCGTGCCGGTGCGCAAGGCGGGGGTTAAGTCATGATTGCCGCTCTTGCCGCCTCCATGGGCCTTTCGGCCACCGATTCTGCCTTCTGGATGCCGTTGTTGCTCATGACGCTGCTTCTGTCGCTGCTACTAGGCGCGATCCTGTTCGACGGATTTGACATCGGCGTGGGGCTGCTGCTGCCGTCAGCTCCGCTGGCCGCGCGGCCTGCACTGATGGTCGCGCTGAGCCCCTGGCGGGATGCCAACGAATTCTGGGCGCTCCTGGCCGTCGGGCTCTTCATGTCAGCGTTCCCCTTTGCCTGGAGCGCGATGCTGTCGCACCTGTATGTGCCACTTGCCTTCACGATGATCGGCGTCATGTTGCGCAGCGTCGCGTTCGAATTCCGGATTCGCGCCGCGACAGAAGACCGCTGGGCCTGGATCTGGCTGTTCTGGCTTGGTTCGGTCCTCACGGCTGCCGGGCACGGCATGCTTCTGGCGGCAATCGTGACTGGCTACGAAGAGGATGCCCCGGCGTTCTGGTTCAACCTGTTCATTGCCATTTGCGCGATTGCCTCGTACGCGCTCCTGGGCGCGACCTGGCTGGTGATGCGTCTGGAGGGTCAGCTTCAGTTACTGGCGATGGGCTGGGCGCGTCATGCCATGCGGTGGTCAGCGGCCGGAATGGCTGCCGTGTCGATCGCGCTGGGGCTTGCCAATCCGGCGATTTTTTACCGCTGGAGCAGCGCCACGCGTCTGGCGCTGGCTGCACCGATCTGGTTCGTGATGCTGTTCTGCATGGTCGGCATCGACATGATGCTGCCGCGCGTCATCCAGCCGAAGTATCGCGGTCTCGCCTGGCTGCCCTTCGCGCTGGCGGCAACGCTTTTCACGCTGATGCTGTGCGGGCTGGTCTACAGCATGTTCCCTTTCGTGATCCTCGATGACCTCACCCTGTGGGACGCGGCCTCGGCGATCGGATCGCTCAGGCTGGTGCTCGCGGCCACGGTCGTGGCCGTCCCGGTGATGGTCGTATTCAACCTGCTTGGGTACCGGGGCATGTTCGGCCGGGCCCGTTGAACGGGCTCAGGTCTGGCGGACATCCTGCGCGCTTGCGCTGGGGTAGTAGATGGGAAGGCGTACTTCCACCTGCAATCCGCCCTCCGAACCCTGCCCAAGCGACAGCGACCCGCCATGAGCCCGGGCGATGACATCGGCGACCGCGAGACCAAGGCCCACGTTGCCGCTGCGCGTGCGCGCGGCATCGAGCCGCACGAAGGGCCTGACAGCATCGGCCCGCTGATCAATCGGAATGCCCTGGCCGTGGTCGCTCACGCGCAGCACGGCCCATTGATCCTGGACGTTGAGCGAAACATGGACGGGGGTGGCCCCGTGGTGCAACGCGTTGCTCACCAGATTGTCGAGTAGCCGCGAGAGCGCCACGCTGTCGCCGTTCACCAGCACCGGCGCTAGCTTGCCCGGCGATTGCACGCCGCTGTTGGCTCCGGCCCAGCTTGCGACGCGCTCGTTGACCCACTCGTCCAGCGCGATGGGTTCGAAGCGGTAAGTCGCCACGTCGGTTCCGCGCAGGTACCCGATGAACTGGTCGACCATGTGCTGCATATCCTGCAAGTCGCTGCGCATTCCATCCTTGAGCGTCTTGTCGTCCGTCATCTCGATGCGCAGCCACATGCGCGAGAGCGGCCCCTTGAGATCGTGCGGCAATCCGGCGAGCAGCGTTCGGCGTGTCGACTCCGCCTCCGCGAGGGTGTCGATCATTGCGTTGAACCGCTCGCCGAGCATGCGCGTCTCGGTCGGGCCGGCCGGCGTCACGCGCTGCGGATTGCCGGCGGCGAGTTGATCGGTGGCCTGGACCAGTCGGGTGATCGGGCGCGTGATGTGCCAGGAAAACCACACGGCAACCGCAATGACCAATAGCAATCCTGCCGACCACCAGGCTACGAGCCCGGCCGAAATGGGTGGATCAAGGCGCTCGATCGGGATGACGAGCCACTCCCGCGGCCCGGGCTTGCCCTGATACATGCTCGGCGCAAATGAAATGAAGATTTCGGGCTTCGGTCCGCGCGAGAGCGCAACCCGTGCATCGCGCCCGAGTTGCGCGTTCAGCTGGCCGATCACCGGACCCAGGCTGCGACGCACCTCGTCGGGCGGATCGTCGTTCGTATTGGCGGGGCCGCGCGGGGCGTTGGGGGAATTGCGCAGGGCTTGCGCGCCTGGCTCGGCGTCGCGTGAAGGCGGTGTGCCTTCATTGCCCGAACCCGCCATGGGGCCCGGTGCGCCCGGGGGGGGCGCAGGCCTGGGCGTCGAGCCTCCCGCAGCGTTGCCGGGCCTGCCGCCGGGTGGGCCGTCGCCGGGCCTTGCGCCCGGAGGCATCCGGGTGTTCGGGCCCTCGCGCCAGTTGGGTCTGCGCTGCAGGCGTGCGTCGTCGGGCAGCGCGCGCGACCAGAGCCTCCACTGGCCGCCCGAAGCCTGACTGACAAATTCGGCGCGCTCCTCGGGGGCAATGTTGTCGATGGAATGATGCAGCGTGCGGATCGTCGTGGCGATCAGGTTGATCGATACGGCCTGGGCGTGGTTGCGCTGGTACACGCTGACCGAATAAAGGGTCGCCGCCTGCGCTGCGGCCAGGGTCAGCAGTACCAGCAGGATGAGGCGGATGCGAAGCGACTCAGGCCACAGGACCTTGAACCAGCTCATGGGGAGAACCGGTACCCAGTCCCCCAGACCGTCTGGATCCAGCGAGGCTGCTTGGGGTCATCCTCGATCACGCGGCGCAGGCGAAGAACCGCGATGTCGATTGCGCGGTCGTTGCGCTCGCCGCTTTCATCATCGCGTGCGAGCGTGAGCAGACGTTCGCGCGACAGGGGTTTGCCGGCGTTGCGTACGAGCGCTTCGAGCAGGTTGATCTCGCCGCCCGTAAGCTTGACGATCTCGCTGCCGCGCATCAGCTGGCGGGTCACCGGGTCGAAGACGAAGTTGCCGAAGTGCACGGGCGCATCCTTCGTCAGGGCCGACGCACCGCTCTTGCGGCGCAGGACGGCCTCGATCCGGGCGAGCAGTTCGCGCGGGTCGAAGGGTTTGCCCAGGTAATCGTCCGCACCCGCCTCGAGGCCGATGATGCGGTCCACGGTTTCGTCGCGCGCGGTCAGCAGGATCACGGGAATATCCTCGCCCTGGGCACGCAGGGCCCGACACGCTTCCGCGCCATCGCCGCCCGGCATCATGCGGTCGAGCACGACGAGATCCGGCGAGAATCTTGCGATCCGCGCGGCCAGGTCACGCGCGTCCGGCGCCAGCAGGGTGTCGTAGCCGTGTTTGTTCAGGTAGTCGGCCAGCAACTGGCGCAACGCTGGGTCGTCATCGACGACCAGAAGTTTTGTTGGATTGTCCATTACGTAAGAGTGTGCAACGAAGCGCGGCGCGCAGCAACCCGTTGAAATGAATTGAAACCGCTCCGACCTGAGCCGGCGGCCAAACTGGCGCCGTGGAGATACTGGCGACCAGTGTTTGGATCGGGCGTCATATCTGTTTTGTGCTTTTCGCCAGCCAGATGGTCGCGGGGCAGGCGCTGGCGCAGATCCCGCCCGCGCCGGTGACCGCCGGGCGCCCCGGCATTTCCATGCTCGCCCCGGCTCAGTCGTTTTTCCATGCGCCTGACGTCAAGGGCGGCTCAGTGCCAGCGCGCGCGCGAACTGATCGGGACGTTCTGGCGACGGTGACAGCGCAGGTTGTCGCAACTTTGCCGTCCCGGCACTCTACAATCCCTGAATGATTCACACGTTTTCATCTGGGTTTTGTCGTCATGGCTGATCAGCGCGCGCTGGAAGTCCTGCAGCGGGTGTTCGGCTACGAGACCTTTCGCGCCGGGCAGCAGTCCATCGTCGAGCACGTCATCGCCGGGGGCGACGCGCTGGTGCTGATGCCCACGGGCGCCGGCAAGTCACTCTGCTACCAGGTGCCCGCGCTCGTGCGCGATGGTGTCGGCGTCGTCGTATCGCCCCTGATCGCACTGATGCAGGACCAGGTGGATGCCCTGACTGAGCTCGGCGTGCGCGCGGCGTTCCTGAATTCCACGCAGGATTGGCAAGGCGCGCGCGATGTCGAGCGCGCCTTTCTGCAGGGCGAAATCGATCTGCTGTATGTCGCGCCCGAGCGGCTTCTGACCGATCGCTGCATCCAGTTGCTCGAGCGCGGGCGGATCGCGCTTTTTGCCATCGACGAGGCGCATTGCGTTTCGCAATGGGGCCATGACTTCCGTCCCGAATACCTCGGTCTTTCGATGCTGCATGAACGCTGGCCCGACGTTCCCCGCATTGCCCTGACCGCGACAGCGACCGATACGACCCGGCGCGAAATCGCCGAGCGACTCGCGCTCGGTGAAGCGCGCCAGTTCGTCGCCAGCTTCGATCGTCCCAATATCCGCTATCACATCGTCGAGAAAAACGACGTGCGGCGCCAGTTGCTGACGCTGCTTCAGCAGGAGCACGACGGCGATGCCGGAATCGTCTACTGCCTGTCGCGCAACAAAGTGGAGGAGACTGCCGCGTTCCTGTGTGCCAACGGCATCGACGCGCTGCCCTACCACGCAGGCCTGGGGGCTGCGCTGCGGTCGCAGAACCAGTCCCGCTTTTTGCGAGAGGATGGCATTGTCATGGTCGCCACCATCGCGTTCGGGATGGGAATCGACAAGCCGGATGTGCGGTTCGTCGCCCATATCGATCTGCCCAAGTCCGTCGAAGGGTACTACCAGGAAACCGGACGCGCGGGTCGCGACGGCCTGCCCGCGACCGCATGGCTTGCCTATGGGCTATCCGACGTCGTCCAGCAACGACGCATGATCGATGAATCCGCTGGCGACGATGCGTTTCGTCGTCAGCTTGGCGCGCAACTCGATGCAATGCTCGGGTTGTGCGAAACCATCGCCTGCCGGCGGCAGCGCCTGCTGCAATATTTCGGGCAAACGATCGGTCCTTGCGGAAATTGCGACAATTGCCTGCAACCGCCGCAAGCATGGGATGGCACGGTCGCGGCGCAAAAAATGCTGTCGGCGATTTATCGCCTCTGGAAGGAGCGCGGCCAGCGCTACGGCGCCGGACACCTGATCGATATCCTGCGTGGCAAACTGACGCCGCGCGTCTCCGAGCATGGCCATGACACGCTCAGCGTGTTCGGCGTGGGCACGGATTTGTCTGAGCAGGCCTGGCGTGGCGTGCTTCGCCAGTTGCTGGCCTACGGCCTGGTCATTGTCGACCAGGAAGGCTATGGCACGCTGGCGCTGACAAACTCGAGTCGCGAGGTATTGCGCGGCGAGCGCACGCTGATGCTGCGCCGCGAAGCGGATCGCCCCGCCGGGCGCTCGACACCCAAGAGCCGGGCCGCAGATCCTGCACTCGACGCGGGCGCGCAGGCTGCCTTCGAGTCATTGCGCGCGTGGCGCGCCGAGGTCGCGCGCAGCCATGGGGTGCCGGCGTACGTGATTTTTCATGATGCGACGCTGCGCGACATTGCCATCGCACGCCCGGACAGCCTTTCGGCGCTGTCCCACGTGAGCGGGGTCGGGGCAAAAAAACTCGAATCGTATGGTCGCTCGATCCTCGAGCGGATCGCGGCCTTCGACCCGGGCGACGTGCAACTCGGCCAGACTGCCTAGCTGAACAGGCCCCCGGCGGGATCGCCTGCGGGTTTTGGCGGGATCAGGCCCAGATGCCGCCAGGTGGTCTGCGTGGCCATCCGCCCACGCGGCGTGCGCTGCAGGTAGCCATGCTGGATCAGGTAGGGCTCGATGACATCTTCAATCGTGTCGCGCTCTTCGCCGATGGCTGCGGCCAGGCTGTCGATTCCGACCGGGCCGCCGTCGAACTTGCTGATGATCGCCTCAAGCAGCTTTCGGTCCATGAGATCCAGCCCTTGCGGATCGACCTCGAGCATTTCAAGCGCCGCGCCGGCCACCCGCGCATCGACCGTGCCGTTGGCCTTGACCTGCGCAAAGTCGCGCACGCGGCGCAGCAGCCTGTTGGCGATCCGCGGGGTGCCGCGCGAACGACGTGCGACCTCGATTGCGCCTTCGGGCGTCACGGGTACCTTCAGCAGCCCGGCGCTGCGCGTCACGATACGGGTGAGCTCTTCAGGCGTGTAGAAATCGAGCCGGGCGGGAATGCCGAAGCGCTCGCGCAAGGGGTTCGTCAACATGCCCGCGCGGGTCGTCGCCCCGACCAGTGTGAAAGGCTGGAGATCGAGCTTGACGCTTCGTGCGGCCGGACCCTCGCCGATCATGATGTCGATCTGGAAGTCTTCGAGCGCCGGGTAGAGAATTTCCTCGACGACAGGCGAGAGGCGGTGGATTTCGTCGATGAAAAGAACATCGTTGCGCTCGAGGCTGGTCAAGAGCGCTGCCAGGTCGCCGGCGCGCTCAAGGACCGGACCGGATGTCTGCCGAAGGTTCACGCCCATTTCGTGCGCGATGATGTGCGCCAGGGTGGTCTTGCCCAGGCCAGGCGGGCCGTGCAGCAGGACGTGATCGAGGGATTCGCCGCGGTTGCGGGCGGCCTCGATGAAGATCTTGAGCTGTTCGCGCACGCGCTGCTGGCCGACGTACTCGTCGAGCGCCCGGGGACGCAGGGCGCGGTCGATGGTCTCCTCATTGGGCGATGCGGCACGGGGGGTCACGACGCGCGAGGCGTCGGCCTGCGACGAGAGAGAATCTGACTGAATTGCCATCGGATAATCGTACACTATCTGTTACCCCGCAATTACCGGATGTCGACTCATGTCTCTCGTGCTTCCCACCTATGCCGACGTGGTGTCGGCTGCGGCGACCCTCAAGGGCATCGCGCACCGCACGCCGGTGGTCACGTCCGCCACGGCTGATCGCGCGACGCGCGCCCGCCTTTTCTTCAAGTGCGAGAACCTGCAGCGCATGGGCGCCTTCAAGTTTCGCGGCGCTTTCAACGCAATCTCGAATCTCACCGCGGATGAGCGTCGCGCCGGCGTCCTCACGTTTTCGTCAGGCAACCATGCCCAGGCGATCGCGCTCGCCGGGAAGCTGCTTGGCGTCAAGACCACCATCATCATGCCGCTTGATGCGCCCGCCGCCAAGAAAGCCGCCACGCAAGGCTATGGCGCCGCCATCGTGGATTACGACCGCTACACGGAAGACCGCGACGCCATTGGCCGCAAGATGCAGCAGGAAACCGGCATGACGCTCATACCGCCTTACGATCACCTGCATGTGATCGCTGGCCAGGGCACCGCGGCCAAGGAGCTCTTCGAAGACGTCGGCGAGCTCGACTATCTGCTCGTCTGCCTCGGCGGCGGCGGCCTGCTTGCGGGCAGTGCGCTGGCGGCCGGCGCGCTCAGCCCGGCCTGCAAGGTGTACGGCGTCGAGCCGCAAGCTGGCAACGATGGGCAGCAGTCGTTGCGCAAGGGCGAGATCGTGACGATCGCGCCGCCGCGGTCGATCGCCGACGGCGCCCTCACGCCCTATCTCGGCCAGCTCACATTCGGCGTGATCCGCCAGCGTGTCACGGATATCCTCACCGTGACGGATCCCCAACTTGTCGCGACGATGAAGTTTTTTGCGGAGCGACTCAAGCTCGTGGTCGAGCCCACCGGTTGCCTGGGCGCAGCCGTGGCCCTGCAGGGCGGCCTTGATTTTCCCGAGGGTGCGCGCGTCGGCGTGATCCTCAGCGGCGGTAATGTAGACTTGGCCGCATACGCTGGTTTTCTGGCGCAAGCTTGAGATTGAGGGAGACGCCCATGCGCGTTCTCGTGGTTGGTGGAACCGGCTTCATTGGTCGTCAGGTTGTCGGTCGCCTCGCGGCGCAAGGCCACGACGTGCGGGTTCCCACGCGGCGTGCGGTGCGCGCGCGCGAATTGCAGGTCTATCCCGCGGTTCAAATCATCGAGTGCGATATCCACGATGAACACGCACTCGCGCAGGCCATCGACGGTTGTGGCGCCGTCATTAATCTGGTCGGCATCCTGCATAGCGCGGGCGGCGAGCCGTGGGGCCCGGATTTCGACCGCGCGCACGTGCAGTTGCCAGCCCGAATCGCGGCGGCCTGCCGGGCGCGCGGCGTGCGCCGACTGATTCACATGAGCGCGCTCGGTGCCGATATTCGCGGCCCCAGCGCTTATCTGCGCTCCAAGGCCGCGGGCGAGCAGCGCATCCTGGATGCATTTGCCGGGTGGGATGAAGGCGCGGTCACGATATTTCGCGCCTCGGTCGTCTTCGGGCCGCAGGACAGCTTCATGAACATGTTCGCGCGGCTCGCGCGCATGTTCCCCGTGCTGCCCATTGCAGGCGCGCGCGCGCGCATGCAACCGGTCTATGTCGGCGACGTCGCTTGCGCGATGGTCAACGCGCTCGGCAATCCGGCGACCGCCGGGCAGGTCTATGACCTTGCCGGGCCTACTGTCTATACGCTGGGCGAGCTTGTCCGTCTGGCGGCCGCCTGGAGCGGCCATCCCCGCCCCGTCGTCGCGATGCCGATGGCGCTGGGCCGCTTGCAGGCGATGGTGTTTGAATGCCTGCCCGGCGAGCCGCTGCTCTCGCGCGACAACCTGGATTCGCTCTCGGTTGACAATATTTCGGATGGGCCGATGGATCCCGCGCTCGGCGTGGTGCCCACGCCCCTTGAATCGATCGCACCCGCTTACCTCGATTCCCGCGACGGCAAGGGTTGAACCGCACGCGCTGCCCGTTTTTCCCTCTACCCATCACTCACCACACAATCAAAACAACGAGACATGGCAACGATCAAACAGGGCAAGGCCCTCAATATCCGTGAATCCCGCATCCTCATCGCCGGCGCGGCCAGCCTGGTTGGCTCGCACACGGCGGATTTGCTGCTCGAGCAGGGAGTCCGCGAGGTCATTCTGCTCGACAATTTCTCCTTCGGGTCGATGGATGCCATTGCGCACCTGCAAGACAACCCGCGCGTGCGCATCGTGCGTGCTGATCTGATGCGGCTGCCTGATCTGCTGACAGCAACCGAAGGCGTGGACGGCGTCGTGCACCTTGCCGCCTACATGACGCTTGGATTTTCCCAGACACCGTGGAATGCCGTGGATGTCAATATCCGGGGTGCGCAGAACATGCTCGAAGCCTGTCGGGTCAACAAGGTGGGCAAGATTGTCTTCGCGTCATCCAATGCGGTCTATGGGTATGGGCCGGGCATCAAGGGGGCGCTTTCGGAGAGCATTCCGTTCTATTCCGAAGGTGCGCCGCCTGCCGCCATTCTCTATGGCGCCTCCAAGATCATGGGCGAGCAGCTTTGCCGGCAGTATCACCAGAACTTCGGGCAGGACTACGTCGTGCTGCGCTATTCGACCGTTTACGGCGAGCGGCAGCACTACCGCGCAGCAAATTCGCTTTACATCATGGAAACGTACGATCTCGTGCGTAAAGGCCAGGCCCCGATCCTGCCCGGCGACGGCAAGGACACCAAGCACTTTGTGCACGTGTCGGACGTTGCGCGGGCAAACGTTGCCGCATTGCAGAGCGCGGCGACGGACGTTGCGGTCAATGTTTCCGGCCCCGAGCCGATCACGACCGGCGAGTTGGTCGACCTTGTGCTTGATTATTGCAAGAGCAGTCTGCGTCCGGAAATTCGCCCCGATCCTCCGGGCAAAGTGCGCCTGACCTCTGGCGGCGCATTTCACATTCCGCACGACAAGGCCGGTGAGGTCCTGGGCTGGAAGCCGCTCGTTCACATGAAGGAAGGCGTCACGCGTCTGCTGGCCTGGCGGGAGCTACAGGAAAGCTAATCGTGATCGTCGGCGCGCACTGCGTTCCAGGCGCGGGCCCGGCGTCGCCGGGTTCCCCGACCCGACGGTCACGGCGGTC
>CAITPF010000302.1 GCA_903894155.1 uncultured beta proteobacterium
AGCCACACAACCTTGCGACGCTCATTCCAAGCGCCCACACTTATCGGTTGTCAAATTGTTAAAGAACGAGGTACTGCAACCCACATCTGAATCGCGCCGCCTTTTGGGGCGCTGCTTTTCTTCAGCAGAGAAAGAGATTATGAAGGATTTATTTCTCGCTGTCAAATCAACTTTTCAGTTACTTGACTTCAGTCACCCCGATCAATCAGATCAACCGGGAAAGCCGACTGCGAAAAAACAGACTCAACACCTCTTCATTACCTGAACCCGCCAGGCGTTGGCCTGAAGGATTCTCTTCCTGAACACTTATGCCCAAGGAAGCCCGCTACTATAGCATGATTACGAACAAGATTCACTGCAAGAAGACTCATGACTGAAGACATCCTCATTAACGTCACGCCGTTCGAGACGCGGGTCGCGCTCGTCTCCCAGGGCACGGTGCAGGAGTTACAACTCGAGCGCAGCATTCAGCGCGGCCAGGTGGGCAACATCTACCTGGGCAAGGTGGTGCGGGTGCTGCCGGGCATGCAGAGCGCCTTTATCGAGATCGGCCTGGATCGCGCCGCCTTCATGCATATCGCAGATCTGCGCGAAAACCGCGGGGAGCGCGCTGCGGCCACCACACCGACGCCCATTGAAAAGCTGCTGTTCGAAGGCCAGAGCCTGATGGTGCAGGTCATCAAGGACCCCCTGGGAACCAAGGGTGCCCGCCTGTCGACCCAAATCAGCATCGCCGGGCGAATGCTGGTGTACCTGCCCCACGACCCGCACATCGGGATATCGCAGAAAATCGGCTCGGAATCCGAGCGTCAGGCCCTGCGCGAACGCCTGCAGGCGCTGGTTCCCGCCGAGGAGAAAGGCGGCTATATCGTGCGCACGCAAGCCGAGGGCGCAAGCGATGAAGAGATGCTGTCCGACCTGGAATACCTGAAAAAGCTATGGCACAACGTGCAGGCCGCGGCACGCACCCTTCCCGCCCCCAGCATGCTGCACCAGGACCTGACCCTTGCGCAGCGCGTGCTTCGCGACATGGTGAACCCGTCGACCGCCCAGATTCTGGTCGATTCGCGCACCACCTGCACGGCGCTCGCCCAGTGGGCCCAGACCTATACGCCGTCGGTCGCCAGCCGGATCAAGCACTATGCCGGCGAACGGCCGCTCTTTGACACCGCCAACATCGAGGACGAGATTGTGCGCGCGCTGTCGCGCCGCGTAGACCTGAAATCCGGCGGCTACCTGATCATCGACCAGACGGAAGCCCTGACGACCGTCGATGTCAACACCGGCGGATTCGTGGGCGGGCGTAACTTCGACGACACGATCTTCAAGACGAACCTGGAGGCCGCACAGGCGATCGCCCGCCAGTTGCGTCTGCGCAATCTGGGGGGCATCATCATCCTGGATTTCATCGACATGGAGGACCTGGGGCATCGCGACGCCGTGCTGGCCGAGCTCAGGAAGGCGCTCGCACCGGATCGCACGCGCATGACGGTGAACGGTTTCACACAACTGGGTCTCGTGGAAATGACGCGCAAGCGCACCCGCGATTCGCTGGCACACCAACTTTGCGAGCCCTGCCCCACGTGCCAGGCGCGGGGCAACGTGCGCACCAACCGCAGCGTCTGCTACGAGATTCTGCGCGAGATCCTGCGCGAAGCCCGCCAGTTCAACCCGAAGGAATTCCGCATCCTCGCCTCACAAAACGTCGTCGACCTGTTTCTCGAGGAAGAAAGCCAGCACCTTGCAATGCTGGGCGATTTCGTCGGGAAACCCATCTCGCTCGAAGTGGCGAGCGGTTACACGCAAGAACAGTACGACATTGTTTTGACGTGAACTGCTGGCTGGTCGGGTGCATGCACCGATCTTTGCCGAAACTGCACACGGAATTCGGGTCATCAGCTTTCGCAAAGCGAACAAACGAAAGGCAAACCGGTATGCGCAAGAAATCCAACCCTGAGCTGATCGACGCGGAAAACCCGGAGTGGACGGACGAAATGTTCAAACAATCCGTGCGATTCGAGGCAATCCCTGAATCCTTGCGGGCCAAGCTCTGCGGGCGTCCAAAGGCTGCCGTCACCAAAGAGCGCATCGCCATCCGCTTGTCGCAAGAGTTTGTGGCGCAATTTCGTGCCAGCGGAGACGGTTGGCAGACGCGTGTGGATGCTGCCCTGAAGGATTGGCTCAAGACCCACTCCCCGGCGTAGCGCAGCCTGTATATGCAAGCCACGGCACGCCAGGCAATGCAGTTGATCCAGAGGGGCAGGCTGGCCGACGCCGAGACCTTTCTGCGCGAAGCGCTCCGGGCATACCCCGACGCGTCCGATTGCCTTGGCCTTTTGGGCCTGGCGCTGGCGCAGCTTGGCCGGCTCGATGACAGCGTCGTCCCGCTGACGCGCGCAGCCGCGCTCGAGCCTGCCAACCTGTCACACAATTACACGCTGGCCAATGTGCTGCTGATGTCCGAGCGGCACAACGAAGCGCTGCCCTATCACGAAGCCGCAACCCGGATCGATCCCAATCACTACTGGGCGCAGGTCAACTTCGGCATCAGCCTTTCGAAATTGCGCCGCCTGGACGAAGCGATCGACCGATTCAGGCGTGCCATCGCCCTGCAGGATGCGCACCCCGCCGCGTGGCTGAACCTCGGGAACGGTCAGCGTGAACTCGGGCAACTCGAGGCCGCGATGCAGTCCTACGAAGCGGCGCTCAAGCGCGCGCCCGACTTTGCCGATATCCACTACAACCGCGGCATCGCCCTGTATGCGCAGAAGCGAATCGACGAGGCCATTGCCAGCTACGAGCGCGCGATCCAACTGCGCAAGGACTACGCCGAGGCCTATTACAACCTTGGTGACTTACTGCGCGAGCAACGCCGCATCGATGCGGCGGTGAAGGCGTATGAAAAGTTGGCCGCGTTTGCCCCGGATTTCCATCAGGTGAAAGGGCAACTGCTGCACACGCGACTGGATGGTTGCATCTGGCGCGACCTCGATACGCTATATGACCAGATCGAACAGGATATCCGGGCAGACCGTAACACCGTGCAACCGTTCGTGCTGCAGGCAATCTGCGAATCGGAAGAACTGCTTGCGCAATCCGCACGCACCTATTCGCGCGAACGTTATCCGGCGAGTTTGCCCCCCGCGGAGCCACCCGCCCGCGCGCGCCCTGAAACTCAGTCTCCGAAAGCGTCCGCCGGCGATTCCCGAATCCGGATCGGCTACCTGTGCGGGGAGTTCCGGCACCAGGCGACCTCACTGTTGATGATCGGTGTCTATGAACACTGCGATCGGGAACGCTTCAGCCTTGTTGCATTCGACAGCGGCTACGACGACGGCAGCCCTACCCGTCGCAGGCTGGAGGCGGCGTTTGACGAGATGGTCGATATTTCGGGGATGAGCGACCTTGCAGCGAGCGATGCGATCCGCTCGCGCGGCATCGATATTCTCGTGAACCTGAACGGATTTTTCGGCTTTTCCCGCCAGGGCGTGTTTGCCTCCAAGCCTGCCCCGGTGCAGGTGAACTTTCTTGGTTTCCCGGGTACGATCGGCGCGGATTACATCGATTACCTGATCGCCGACCCCATCGTCATCCCCGAAAGCTCTCGCCGTCATTATTCCGAGAAGCTTGCCTGTCTCCCCCATTGCTACCAGCCCAACGACCGGTCGCGCGTAATGTCCGACAAGCGGTTCACCCGCACGGAGCTGGGGCTGCCGGAAAACGGCTTCGTGTTCTGCTGCTTCAACAATAACTACAAGATCCTGCCCGCGATCTTCGATCTCTGGATGCGGATCCTGAAGGCGGTCGATGGCAGCGTGCTCTGGCTGCTCAAGGACAACACGACGGCTGAAGCCAGCCTGCGTCGCGAGGCGGCGGCGCGCGGCGTTGACGCAACACGGCTCGTCTTCGCAGAGCGCTGGCCCTCCGACGAGCATCTGGCGCGGCACCGGCAGGCGGATCTTTTCCTGGACACCCTGCCCTACAACGCGCATACCACCGGCAGCGATGCGCTCTGGGCGGGGCTGCCCCTGCTGACATGCTGCGGATCCACATTCCCGGGGCGGGTCGGCGCGAGCCTGCTCCATGCGGTTGGCGTACCCGAGCTCATCGCACAGACGCCTGACGACTATGAGAAACTAGCCATTGCGCTCGCCCGGGATCCGGAACGGCTTGGCGAGTTGCGCAGTCGTCTCGCTGCGTCGCGGATGACGGCTGCGCTGTTCGACACGGCGCGCTTTGCACGCGATATCGAACGCCTCTTCCTGACTATGGTCGAAAGATCCCGATCAGCCCTTCCCGCCTCGCCGATCGAAGCGAGCCACTGAAACCAGCGGATTCGGCTTGAACCTGCTTCCGTCTTTCCTCAGCGCCTGAACCTGCTTACGATTTTTTTCAACGCATGAACCTGCTTCCGTTTTTTCTCAACGAATGAACCTGCTTCCGTTTTTTCTCAACGCATGAACCTGCTTCCGATTTTCCTCAACGTGCGCGGGCGAACCTGTATCGTCGTCGGTGGCGGCGAAGTGGCCTCGCGCAAGATCGGCGTGCTGGCCAAAGCAGGGGCGCACGTGCGCGTCGTTTCGCCCGAGCTGGAGCCCGCGCTGCACGCGGCGCGTGAGGCAGGCACGATCGAATGGCTGCAGGCGGATTTTTCACCGGATCATCTGGCGGGCGCGACGCTCGCAATCGCCGCCACCGACGATGATGCGGTCAACGCCGCGGTTTCGCGCGCTGCCCAGGATCTGGGGATCCCCGTCAATGTGGTCGACAGCCCCGCCCTCTGTACATTCATCATGCCGTCGATACTCGACCGCTCGCCGCTCATCGTCGCGATTTCGAGCGGCGGGGCAGCACCCGTGCTGGCCCGGATGATGCGTTCCCGGCTTGAAGCGCTCATTCCGGCGTCGTATGGCCGTCTGGCCAGCCTTGCCGCGCGCTACCGCGAAAGGGTCAAAAATCGCCTGCCTGCCGGCTCGGCGAGACGGATCTTCTGGGAAAACGTCTTCGACGGCGGCATTGCCGAACGCGTCTTTGCCGGGCAAGAGGACATCGCGGCGCGCGACCTGGAGGCTGCGCTTGCGCGCGCCGTGCATGAACGCCCCGTGGGCGAGGTCTATCTGGTGGGCGCGGGGCCCGGCGATCCGGACTTGTTGACCTTTCGAGCGCTTCGCCTGATGCAAAAGGCCGATGTCGTGCTGCATGACGCCCTGGTTTCAGACGCCATCATGAATCTCGTGCGCAAGGATGCCCAGAGGATCTTTGTCGGCAAGAAAGCCAGCAACCACACCCTGCCGCAACAGGATATCAACGCATTGATGGTGCAGCTTGCGCGCGAAGGCAAGCGGGTGCTTCGCATCAAGGGCGGGGACCCGTTCATTTTCGGACGCGGCGGCGAGGAGATCGAATCGCTGGCCGAGCAGGGAATTTCATTCCAGGTCGTACCCGGCATTTCCGCCGCAAATGGCGTGGCCTCCTATGCGGGTATCCCGCTGACGCACCGCGATCATGCGCAGTCGGTCACCTTCGTGACAGGCCACCTCAAGAACGGCACCTCGAACCTGGACTGGCCCGCGCTTGCCCGCCCGCATCACACGCTGGTGGTTTACATGGGCCTCGAGGCGATTGCCGAAATTTGCAGGAATCTGGTCGCACATGGCCTGCCGGCGACACATCCGGTCGCCCTCGTGCAGGACGGCACGACACCCCGTCAACGTGTGCTCGTCAGCACGCTCGGCCAGATGCCGGAGGCAGCGCGAAATGCCGCGTTCAAGTCACCCTCGCTCATTATTGTCGGTGAGGTTGTCACGCTGCACGATCGATTGAACTGGTATGAGGGCGCTCAAGACCTCAAGGCGTGATCGGCGCGGCCCAAGCTTTGGGGGGTCGATTCCTCGCGGAACTGCATCTGGTAGAGCGCTGCGTAGGCGCCGCCGCGTGCGAGCAGTTCTGCGTGAGGGCCTTCTTCAATCACGCGACCGTGGTCCATGACAACGATCTTGTCCGCGTTCTGGACCGTGGAAAGACGATGCGCAATGACCAGCGTGGTCCGGCCCTTCATGAGGATTTCGAGCGAGGCCTGAACCTGGCGTTCGGATTCGTTGTCCAGCGCCGAGGTCGCCTCGTCCAGGATCAGGATGGGCGCGTTCTTGATCAGGGCGCGCGCGATGGCCAGACGCTGTCGTTGCCCACCCGAAAGGCGCGTGGCGTTTTCGCCGACATGCGTATGGATGCCCAGCGGCAGGCTGTCGACGAATTCCAGGAGATTCGCCGCCTTCAGCGCGCGGCGAATCTCCTCTTCCGAAGCGTCGTGCAGCGCACCATAGCCGACGTTGACGGCAATCGTATCGTCGAAGAGGACGACATCCTGGCTGACCAGCGAAAGCTGCTCGCGCAAATTGCGCAAGGCGAGCGACTGAATATTGTGGCCATCGATCAGGACCTGGCCGGAATCGGGCTCGACAAAGCGGGGCAGCATGTTGACCAGCGTCGTCTTGCCGCTGCCGGATCGTCCAACCAGCGCAACCGTCTGCCCGGGCTCGGCCGTGATGCAGATATCCTGCAGGGTGTCCGACTGCGCCTCGGGGTAGCGATGGAAGACGTTGCGATACTCGACCCGCCCCTTCGCCCTGCCGTCAAACGTTTCCGTGCCGGTCTCGGCCTCCGACACCTGGTCGATCAGAATGAAAACGCTTTCGGCCGATACCAGCATCTTTTGCATCCGACCGGCAACCTTGGTCAGTCGTTTGACCGGGTCGAATATTTGCGCGAGCGCGGCCATGAACGCCGCGAAACTGCCAACCGTCAGCGTGCCGGCGTTGGCCTGGCTCAGGGCCACGGAAATGACGGCGGCCACCGCGACCGCCGTGACGACCTGGGTGATGGGCGTGAGCGCCGCATCCGAGGTCGAGGCCCGCATGTCGAAACGCCGCAGGCGCCCGCTGACATAACTGAAGCGCTCGCGCTCGAACTCGTACCCGTCGAACAGCTTGATCACGCGCTGGCCGTCGATGCCCTCGCTGACCACACGGGTCAGTTCGGCGTTCATGTTGACGGTGTCGCGGTTGATGCGGCGCAGCCGACTGATGAAGGACCGCGAGATCAGCACGGAAACCGGCATCGTCAGCAGGATGATGAGCGTGAGCTCCCAGGACATATACAGAAGCACGACGATCATGGCGATCACGACCAGCGATTCTCGCACGACGACGGTGAGGACATCGGTGGCATAACCCGTGACATTGCCCGCATCGACCGTGAACCGGTTGAGCAGACGCCCGCTGTCGCCCTTCTTGAACTCGCTGTCGGGCATCGAGAGGAGCTTTTCGAACATATCCCGGCGTACGCCGAGCAGCACGTTATTGGCAGACCAGGAAAGGAGATAGTCGCTGAAAAAGTTGCACACGCCGCGCAGGAGGATCAAGCCGATGATCGCAAGCGGAACCTGCCAGATGTACTCCGGGCGGTTGCCCGAAAAGCCCTCGTCGAGCAGCGGCTTCATGGCCACGGCCAGCGTCGGCTGCGTGGCGGCCGCGCCCGCCATGAAGAACACCGCAAGTGCCAGCCCCTTCCAGTAGACCCCGACGCGGCTGTAGATGCGGCGCCAGAGATCCATGTTGAGTGGTGCGGAAGCGGCGGATTTTGATCTGGCGGACTCGGTCACGACAAGACTCTGAAACACATGAAGTGGGAATTTTACCCGCTCGACAACACAGGTCGGCTGCGCGGCGCCCCCGGGTTGTCGTATTCTTGCAATCTGTTGACACCCCCCCTCGCCCTGAAGGACGAAGTTTGTCGCGCCTTTGATCATGCCAGCCAGGACCGCCACCGCCCCTCGCCTGATGATTCGCCTTCCCAACTGGGTCGGCGACGTCTGCATGAGCCTGCCTGTGCTTGCGCTCTGCCGCACGCTCGGGGTGGAGGTCGCCGTGGCCGGCAGGCCCTGGGCAGCCGACCTGCTTGCCGGGCTGCCGCTGACCGCGATCCTGCCCATGCGCGGCGGGCTCGTCGGGGATATCGCGACACTGCGGTTCTGGCGCGCCGCGCACCCCGGCTGGCAACACGGTCTGCTGCTGCCGGATTCGCTCTCCACCGCGCTGGCGTTTCGCCTGGCCGGTTTGCGCAGCGCGGGCTATCGGGACGACGGCCGCAGCCTGCTGTTGTCCTGGCCATTCACCAAAGCGCCCGGTCCGCTGCACGCGGTGCAGTCATGGCACCGCCTTGCCTGCGCCGCGCTGGATGCGTGGGGCTACGACACGGACAAGGCGACGATTCCAGAGCGACTCGGCCTTACGCTCACGCCGCGTCACGAGCAGGAGGCCGCCCGCGCCATGAGCGAGGCGAAGCTCATCCCGGGCCAGTTTGTCCTGATCGCACCGACCGCGACTGGCCTGCATCAGGGGCGAATCAAGGTCTGGCCCCACTTCGACGCACTGACGCGCGCGCTGCAGGACCAGGGCATGCGCGTGGTTGCCTGCCCTCCACCTGCGGAGCAGGACCCGGCGCGCATGGCTGCGCCGACTGCCGAAGTGCTTGCGCCGCTCGGGCTGGGCGCCTACTGCGCCCTCGCCCGCAATTGCGCGCTGGTGATTTGCAACGACTCAGGCGTATCCCACCTGTGCGCTGCCGTCGGTGCCCGTCAGGTGACCCTGTTTGGCGTGACCAATCCCGCCCGCACGGGCCCCTGGACCCCCGATTCGGTCAACCTGGGGCAAAATGGGCAGTGGCCCAGCGCCCACGAAGTGATTTCACGCGTGGCCCAGATTCTCCAATCGTCCGGCTGATCAGCCCAACGCCCGTGCTTTCTTCCCTGCCGATCCTGACCCTGCTGCTCTACCCGCCCAACGTCGGGCTGTTACTGCTGGTGGTCGCGGTGATCCTGGCGCTCGGCCACCATCGACGCACCGCCATTGTCCTGACGCTGCTTGGCCTCATCTGGTCGCTGGTCTGGTCGCTGCCCGCCACGACCTTGTATCTGGGAGGCCGCCTTGAAAGCAGCTACCCCTACCAACCGGCAGAATCGTTGCCGCAAGCCGATGTGATCGTAGTGCTCGGCGGCAATACGCAAAGCAATCGGGCCAACTGGTTCGAACCCTACAACAAGGCCACGGCGACCGATCGTCTGGATCGCGCCGCCGAGATCTACTTCGCGCACCGCGCGCCGCGCATCCTGCTGTCGGGCAGCGCACTGGAAGGCAAGACCAGCGAGGCCCGCATCATGGCCAGGACGATGCGCCAGAAAGGCGTTCCCGATACGGCGTTGCTGCTCGAAAACGAAGGCCGCAACACGCACGAGAACGCCCTGCGCACCCAGGAAATGCTCAGGGAACACAACCTGCGCACCGTACTGCTCGTGACGTCCGCGCTGCACATGCCGCGCGCGATGGCGGCCTTCAACGCCCAGGGGATCCAGGCCGTGGCGGCAGGCCTGCCCCCTCAGATCATCGTCCCGGAGGACTATCTGATCGACCGGTGGACTCCCCACCTTCGCAGTCTGGAAGGCAGCCGGGCGATCATCAAGGAATATTTGGGGATGCTGGCCTACTGGGTGCGCGGCTGGATCTAGCGCCGGAGCCTGACTGCTGCGGCTTGCCGTGGAGGCCTGCAGTCGAGAGCGGGAAGCAGGAAGCGGGAAGCGGGAAGCAGGTAGCAGGTAGCAGGTAGCAGGTTGCAGGTAGCAGGTAGCAGGTTGCAGGTAGCAGGTAGCAGGCAGCAGGTAGCAGGCAGCAGGCAGCAGGTAGCGGACCTTACCCTCAGGCCAACGCTATTGACCTACCGAGCCAAACTTGCGCTGCGCTGCTCGATGGATTGCACGTAGAGCGCTTCGTATTTGCTGGCGACCACGCGCCAGGACATCGACTGGATCAACTCCGCGCCGCTGCGCAGCAGCCTCGCCCGCGTGGACGCGGACGTGCAGAGCTCGGAAATTGCCCTCGCAATATCGGCCGAATCCTGCGGATCCTGGAGGATCCAGGCGTCGTGCAAATGGCGAACGTATTCCGCGAATCCGCAATATTTCGCGCTGCTGACGATCACGGGCAGATCATGTGCCATCGCCTCGAGCGGCGCCATGCCAAAACTGTCGCCCAGCGTGGGGTGAACGTAGACGTCGGCCGCCTGGTAGTACGGGCTCACATCGGGCGTCGGTGGAATCAGGTTGACGCGATTGCGAAGCCCAGGGTGGCGCCGGGCGAGATAGTCGCCAAGGTCCGGCCCGGCACCCACGACGGCCAGATGAAAATCGTCGGGCAGCGTTTCGATTGCCTGCAAGACAGCCTCCAGCCCCTTGCGCAGGGGATTGCGCGCCACCAGCAACGCCCCCTTGTCCGTTGGCGCCCATCCGAGCGCCTCGCGGGTCCTTTCACGCACGTTGGGATCGTGCGCCACCGCGTTCGCGCCTGGCGGCACCACGACGATCGGCAATGACGCGCCATATGCCACATGCAACTGGTCGCGCAGGAAGGGGGATACCGCAACCAATTTGCGGCCAGGCCGCTGCGTGACGCTTGCCTCTTCGAGCAGCAGATACGCCAGGTTGCGGGGCTGAATCCAGACCAACGCGCGCTGCCACCAGGCCTTTCCGTTCAACCGGCGCAAGCGGTATGGCGTGACATGCATGACCTGAATGTCGCCGGCGCTGCCATCCATGTGGGAATGGACGACGTCGTAGCCCGAGCGCGTCAGCGCACGAGCCCGCCAGGCGAAATGCCAGACGCGAACCCAGCTTGGCCAGACCTTGCGCTGCTGGCGCACACGAATTTCCCTGACCGGAAGATCGTGGTCGAAATCATGGGCAATCACCGTGACCTCGTGCCGCTTGCACAACAACTCGACCAGATTCACGCCGTAGGCCTCCGCACCGCCAAACCGGCGGCCGAACCGGTCGACCAGGAAAGCAATACGCAGTTTTTCAGCCACGCCGACGATCCTCATGGCCAGTGAGGCACTTCTGGAAAAAGCGGATCATGTGGGTCGTACGCCAGATCCCGACGCGGGGAAGCAGGAAAAGATCATCCCCGGGACCGGCCAACCCGCGCCCTGTGGTGGTCGCGTTCGTGTAACCCGCCTCGCGCACCATGCGCGCATGCGATTCATTGAAATCGCCGTAGGGATAGCAAAACGCCGTCACCGGAACGCCGAGCGCATCCTGCAGAACGGCACGCGAACGGACGATCTGCTCGCGCGCGACATCGGCATCGATTGCCGGGAGCCGCGCGTGATCCAGCGTATGCGATCCGACCTCCTGGCCGCCTGCGATCCATGCGCGCGCTTCATCGAGCGTCATGAGCGCGGAATGCGGGATGCCCTTGTCGACATCCCAGAAATTGCCTTCGCCAAAATGATTCGCGACGAAATAGTTCGTCGAGGTAAAGCCAAGATCGGTGAGCACGGGGAGCGCGTTGGTGAGGACATTGCGGTAGCCGTCATCGAACGTGATGCCAAATACCTTGCCGTGCCGCTCGCCGAGCAGATAGGGCATCAGGTCGGACATGCCGAGGCCCCGGTAACCAAGCCGGTTCATCCAGACCATCTGGCGCCGAAAGCTCGACGGATGGACGGTCAGGCCGCGCAGACGCGTGCCACGCGGGGGCGTCACGTCGATCTGGTGGTACATGAGCACGGGGATAGGCATGGCGTTCAGTGGCGCAGCGCGCTTTGGTAGACCTCGAGCGTGCGGCGCACGAACAGAGGAAGGTTGAATTCCTGCGCGGCGCGCGCCCTGGCCGCAGTCCCCATACGCACGAGCATGGAAGGATCAGCCGCGATGCGTTCAAGGACCGCGGCGATCGCACGCGGATCCTTCATGGGCACGATCCATCCCTCCAGGCCATCCTCGAGATTTTCCGGCAAGCCGCCCACCCGGGTCACAAGCACTGGCAACCCGAGCGCCATGAGCTCCCGACAGGCAAAGGAGAGCGCCTCGCGGTAGGACAGCACGAACCCGGCGTCGCAGGCCGCGAGCGCGGGCCTGACATCATCGATCAGGCCGGGGAAACTGACCGAGTGGGTCATGCCCAGCCCGGCGACCCGCGCGACCTTTTCCTCATTGGGGGGATCGCCGATCACGACAACGTGAAAGCGCTCGCGCAGCCCTGCGGGCAAGAGCGAGATCGCCTCAACGAGATCAAGCCAGCCCTTGTCGAAATCCGATCCCGCCGAACTTCCGAGAACGATCTTGCCGCGCAACCCGACGCCGAGCGTCTCGTCACGCAGCGCCTGGCGGCGCGCAGCGTCGACCGGGGCAAAAAAATCGGTGTCGATGCCGTGGCGCACCGTAACGACCCCGCAACGCCGGTACGGCGAGCGCAGCAGGATATCCCGAATGAAATCGCTGACTGCAATCACGCGGTCCGTCGCGAACCGCGCGCGCAACCCATGCCCCATGCTTTGCACGGCATGGTCGTTGTGCTTGGTGAGGATGACCGCCGGGCGCCTGCGCAGCCCCAGGAGCGCCAGCATCACCTGCTTGTGATCGGCCGAGCCGTTGGCATGGACGAGATCGAATCTCCCCTCGCGCACCAGCGCCCGCAAGCGCGCGCGGGGCGCCAGCCAGGACGAGGGCCGCGTGCTGTAGGACATGTCGATGACTTTGACGCCGGTGATCGCGGTGGCGAGGCGGTACAAACGGCTCGACCCGGGGGTTGCAACGGTCACAGAGTGCTCTCTGACCAGGCCGTGCAACAGATTGAGGATGTAGGTGACGTGGCCGCCGCCATTGCGCGCATGGAAATTCGTATACAGGATGTTCATCTGTCGCGCCTTTCGGCGCTGCCCGCATTGATGAACATCAGCTTGGCGTATCGAGAGAAGCTTCCGGCGGCCGCCATGGCGGCAAGGACAAACCCGTGGCGTCCATCGAGAAAGCCGCGGCGCAGGAAGTAGATCCGGATGAACGTCCACACGCTGTGACCGACCACGCCCGCGATGCCGACCGTTTTGCCTCGGGCAGCCATGGCACGCGCCGCATCGCTGGAATAGCGGTTGGTCTTGGCGATCAGCGCGTCAAGATCCCGGTACGGGTAGTGCAGCAGGCAGGCATCCAGAGTACCGACAGGGCCAGACGTCTGGACGCGCTCGTGCACGACAACCTCGGTAAAACGCGCCGCGTCGCGCCGAAACAGGCGAACGACGTAATCCGGCCACCAGCCGCTATGGCGGATGGGCTTGCCGCAAAACTCCGAAAGGCGAGGCACGCGGTAGGCGGACATCGCCGGCGCGCGCACCGTGCGCAGGATCTCGTCGCGCAACTGCGGCGACACGCGCTCATCCGCGTCGATCGAAAACACCCAGGGCTGGGTCGCCAGGTCGAGCGCGCGGTTTTTCTGGACGCCAAAACCGGGCCAATCGTCGCATACCACGACGCGCGCGCCCGCAGCCTCTGCGATCTCGATCGTGCCATCCTGGCTGCGCGAATCGACCACGATGATCTCGTCGGCGAAATCGACGGACCTGAGGCAATCGGCAATGTTGTGCGCCTCGTTTTTCGTGATAAGGATGACCGAGATTCCGGTCACTTCGCTCGGTACGCGCGCTTCCATGACTTCCACCGGTTGTACAGGGGCCCGACGAAGGGGTGCGAGGCAAGCCATGCGCGCTGCCGCAGCCAGGCGAAGCCACGGTTTCGCACGGCGAACCGATAGACACACGCCGGATCGCCACCCGCAAGGTTTTGCCCGTGCGCGATCGTTGTATAGAGATACTTGAATCCGGCCTGCCCCGCGAGCCGGACAAAATCCGCGTCGAAATAGCCCTGGGGCCAGCAGAAATGCTCAGAGACCGAACCGAGGTGGCGCGTGAGCGCAGCACGCGATTGCGCGAACTCCTGTGTGATGTGCATCAGGCACTGGTCGCGCGGGATATCCTGGAGATCCCATCTCGTATGGGTATGCGTGTGGCTATGGAACTCGAAGGTTCCGGCATCGCGCATCAGCTGCACTTCGCTCCAGCGCATCATGACCCGATCCGGGGATCCGGCAGCCAGCAGGCTCTTGGCCAGAAGGTGATCCGGCGTATCCGGCACCGCAGGACCCTGACCGTCGAAGGGCCTGGGCGGCCCGTCGCCGATCAGCCCGGTGATGAGAAAAATCGATCCGCGCAGCCCGTAGCGCTGCAGTACCGGGTGCGCATAAACATAGTTATCGAGGTAGCCGTCGTCAAACGTGATGAGCAGGGACTTTTCCGGTACGGGCTCGCCCGCCATGAATCCCGCGAACTCGCCGGTCGTGAGTGCGTGATATCCCGCGCGCGCCAGGCCAGCGATCTGCCGCTCGAAATTGCGCGGCGAGGTCGTCAGCATGCCCGCCGACGGCGAGACATGGTGATACATCAGGACCGGGACGCAATAGGCTCGATTCATCACGTTGGAATTCAATGGAGTTGCGCCTATTTTAGGGCCGAGCCGGATTCTGCGCCGCGCTCGCCAAGCCAGCGCCGATAAATCTCCTCGGTTCGCCTGGCCAGGGCTTCGGTGGTGAACATGTCCTGGCCCCAGATGCGTGCGTGCCCTGCCTCCCCCATCGCCTTGCGTTGCGCGGGAGAATCCACGAGGCGCGCCAGCGCGGCGGTGAGCCCGGGGCCGTCGTCCAGTTTGACGAGCAGCCCGGTCTCGCCGTTGACCATGAGCTCGCCGACACCGCCCACGTCGGTGCCGATGACCGCCAGCCCGGCTGCAGCCGCCTCGACGAACACGGTCCCCATCGCCTCCTTGCGGGTGGCCAGGCAAAAGAGGTCGAATCCGCCAAGCAGGTTGGGCACGTCGCGCCGCGACCCCATGAGGTGTATGCGATCCGTAAGCCCGAGCGCCAGAACCTGATCCTGCAACTGCTCGAAGACCGGCGAGCCGCCGCCGACGATCGCCAGGTGCAGGTTTGGCCGATCCGCCATGAGCGGGGCGATGGCCTCGACGAGATGGCGGTGGCCTTTGTCGGGCCTGAGCACGGCCACGCAGCCGACGATGACGTCGGAAGCGGTGAGACCGAGTTCCTCGCGCAGCGTTGAATGCACAACGCGCGGTGTCAGGATCACTGGCGTGTAGATCGTCTCGACCCGATCCGGCGATACGCCCCGCGTGATGAGTTGCCGGCGTACATGCTCGCTGACCGTGGTGACGCAATGCGGCAGCCAGGTATAAGTCAGCAAGGAGTTGACTTTGCTCGCCAGGTGTCGGGTGCGCACGATCAGCGGCGTGCCGGCAAGCCGCCCTGCGGGCGCTGCGATGATCGTATCCTGGCGGCTGTGGGTATTGAGCACGTCGAAGCGGCCCGCTTTCAGGATGCGCCGCATCCGTTCGATGCCGGCCACGATATTGACGAAACCATCCATGAACATCGTGTGGACGATGAATCCGGCCTCACGCAGCCGGGGCGTGAGCTCCGCATCCGGTTGGCAGATTGCCTCAAGATCATGGCCCCGCTCGCGCATGGCGACCATTTCCTTGAAGATACGATGCTCCTGGCCGCCGAAACTCGTGGCGGCCTCGGAATGCACGATGCGCAATGGGCGTTCGCCCGCCATCAGTAGGTCACTTCCACGTCGTCCGGGGAAGTCCAGTCGGCCAGTTGCTGGAAAAGCGAATCCGGCAGGCGCACACGCCAATCCTGCCCCAGCCGTACCGTGCAGCTGGCCGCGTCGCGCTCGAGAATGATCTCGACCGGCGTGCCGGGGAAGCCGTTTTCAGGCGTTGCGCGAAACGGATGGAGTGCGCGGCGCAGGGCGTCGGCATCCGCATTGCCGTTCATGCGGATTCGCAGGGCGCGCGCGCGCGCCTCGCGGGCAAGCTGAAGATCGAGGATGGAATCCGCCACCACGCGCACACCGCCGCTGTATTCATCGTTGCTGACTTTCGCGTGCAGGATCAGCAGCTGATCTTCTTTCAGGCGATCGTTGTGCTTGTCGATCAGTTCGCTGAACACGGTGACCTCGACCTGCGCCGAACCATCGTCGAGCACCAGGATCATCCGTTTGCCCCGCTGACCCATCATGGTGCGGGTGGAGGCGACAACCCCCGCCATCCACTGCAGATCGCGCAAGGGTTCGAGCCGCGACAGCGGCTTGGGGACGATCTGGCGCACTTCATCGCGCCAGGAATCGAACAGGTGGCCGCTGAAGTAATAGCCGAGCGCGGTCTTTTCCTGGGCGAGCAGCGTGCGCAAGTCCCACGCAGGGATGCGGGCAAGCTCGAGGGCCACCACTTCGTGGCTGTCGTCGCCGAACAACGACACCTGGTTGGCGCTGCGATCGGCTTGCTCGGCGGCCTCAAGCGCCGTGGCAAGCGAAGCCAGCAAGGCGGCCCGGTTCGGCTCGATCGAGTCAAAAGCCCCGGCCTGGATCAGCGCGTCGACGCTGCGACGGTTCACCGTGTGGCGATCGACCCGTCGACAGAAGTCGAACAGGCTCCCGAACGGGCCCGACTCGCGCGCGCGCAGGATTTCCTCGACCGCCGCCTGGCCGGCCCCCTTGACCGCGCCCATTCCATACCGGATGGTACGCGGGGGAAGCCCCTTCGCCGTATGGGCATCGGCCACGGGCTCAAAACGGAATCCCGATGCGTTGACATCCGGAGGCAGCACCAGAAGACCATTATCCAGGCAATCGCGCCAGAAGATCTGCACCTTACCCGTGTCGTCCATATCGGACGAGAGCGTCGCGGCAAGGAACTCCGCCGGATGGTGGCGCTTGAGCCAGGCAGTCTGGTAGGCAATCAGCGCGTAGGCCGCCGAGTGCGATTTATTGAACCCGTA
>CAITPF010000303.1 GCA_903894155.1 uncultured beta proteobacterium
CCTGCCCGCGACGCATCCGAGCCGCAGCGAAAAAAACACCCCAAAAGCACAAAGACCACCCGAAGGTGGCCTTTGTCTCACACCGGCAGAACCTGCCCGGCGTAAAGCGCTACGCAGTCGCTGATTAGGCGGTGCGACGTGCGCGCGTCACCGACTTGGCAGCGTCAGCAGCATCGCTGGCAGCTTTGTACGTGGCGCTGGCAGCAGCGGTCAGGTTCTTTTCGGCGGTTTCAGCAGCTTGCTTGGCAGCCTTGGTCACTTGATCGTAAGCCGTGTTGGCCTGAGCCATCGACGACTTGATCATCGCGACAACGCTTTCCGAACCAGCCGGGGCGTTCTTCGAAAACTGCTCAATCGCGTCGCTGACATTCTTCTTGCCTTCGGCAAGATGGGATTCGCTCAGCTTGGCCAGATCAGCCTGGACCGAAGCGACGATGTCATAGACATGCTTGCCGTAGGCCATCGCCTTTTCGGCGGCGGGCTGAAGCAGATTCGACGACATGGCAACGGCTTCCTGGGCATCTTTGATGCCGACGACCGTTTGCGATTTTGCCGACACTTCGTCGAGCGTTGCCTTCATGACCTTGAGGTTCAGGTCAACCAGCTTTTCGAAACCGGCGAAAACAGAACCCTGCACCGACACGAGGGCGTCGATGGCAGCTTTCTGGCTATTGATTACTTGTTGGGGGATGGCGGACATAGTGTTCTCCTAAGTTTGGCTACATGCGGCGAAATCGCCGCGGATAAATTTGTTGCACTGCACAATTCACATTGTAGGGCCGGAAATTCCGATGTCAATACTTTTTTTGGTGCACTGCACCAAAAAAGCAACAAGGCACCGATTCACCAAGCTTGCCTTACGACCGTTAAACTTTGATGACTACCCGCAAAATGATTCGCTGACGAGCAACAATTCATCCCTTTCGATCTGGAGCCCTAGATGACACACCCACGTACACCTCGCCAGCACCTGGCGGTTACCCTGCTCGGATCCGCGCTGACCATATGCGGGGCGTTCGGGACAGGGGCCGCCCACGCAGAAACGGCTGCTCAGTACCCAAGTAAACCAGTCAAGATTGTCGTCGGGTTTGCCCCGGGTGGCGGGTCGGATTTCATCGCCCGCATCGTTGCGCAGAAACTCACACTGAAGCTCGGCCAGACCGTGCTCGTCGAAAACCGGCCCGGCGCGGGCGGCAACCTGGGCGCAGAAATTGCCCTGAAGTCTGCGGCAGACGGCTACACGCTGTTTCTTGCAGCCACCAGCTATACCGTCAATGCCAACCTCTACAAACTACCCTTCGATCCCGTGAAGGACATCACGCCCGTCGTGCGACTGGCCAGCGGCCCGTTCATCGTGGCGGCCAACACCGGGACAGGTCTGAAAACCCTGAAGGAATTCGTCGATCTCGCCAAAAAGGAGCCAGGCAAGCTGAGCTACGCGTCGGCCGGAAGCGGCAGCATTACGCACATCGCGTCCGAATACTTCATGTCGACCGCCGACATTGACGTCCTGCATGTACCGTACAAGGGGACATCGCCCGCGCTTACCGACACGATTTCCGGACAAGTTCAGCTCGTCTTCGGCACAGTTGCATCCACCCTGCCCCACGTCAAATCGGGCAAGCTCAACGCGCTGGCTGTCACCACGGCAAAGCGGCTCCCTGCGCTGCCCGAGGTACCGACCATCATGGAATCGGGCTACCCGACGTTTGAAGTCACCGTCTGGCACGGGCTCATCGGCCCGAAGGGAATCCCAGCCGACATTGTCGAAAAAATCAACAAGGCCACGCGCGAGTCGCTCAGCACACCTGAGATGACCGAGCAACTGGCCTCGGACGGCTTGACCGCCACGGCCGACACGCCCGCCGAATTCGGTGCCCTGATCGCCAACGAGGTCAGGCGCTGGGGCGACCTCATCAAGGCACGGAACATTACGCTGAAATAGCCTGCCCCTGGCTTGTGGCGGGGGCCTCGTACCCGAGAGCCTCCGAAATACTGCGGGCAGTCGATACCAGCTGCGAGATCCATTCGTCCTGCATGCGCTCGGCCGGCGCCGAAATTGACAGCCCGGCGACCAGCTTGCCGGTATCGTCGTAAATGCCGGCTGCAATGCAGCGAACGCCCATCTCGAGTTCTTCGTTGTCGCGCGCATAGCCGTGGCGGCGCACCAGCGCGAGTTCGCGCTCGAGTTTGTCGAGCTGGGTGATGCTGTTGCGCGTGTTTCCGGCCAGGCCGGTACGCGTGGCGTAGGCCCGCACCTGGCGGGGATCCGCCGCGCACAGGAAAAGCTTGCCCGTCGAGGTGAGATGCAACGGCGCGCGGCCACCAATGGCGCGAACGACCTGCATGCCGGAGCGCTCGCTCCAGGCGCGATCGATGTAGACGATTTCGTCAGCCTGCTGCACCGAGAGATTGACAGTCTGCCCGGTCAGTTTGTGCAGGGCGCGCATCGCGTCGATCGCTGCCTCGCGCACGTTAAGGCGCCCCTTGACGAGCGAACCGAGTTCCAGCAAGCGCATGCCGAGCTGATAGAGACCGTTATCGACCCGCTCGACATAGCGACCAACCACCATGTCGTTGAGAATCCGGTGCGCCGTCGACGGATGCAGGCCCGTCGTTCGGGCGAGCTCCTTCAGCGTGACGGGTTCAGCTTGCGCAGCCAGGGCGTCGAGCAGGTTGGTGGCGCGCTCAAGCACCTGAATGGCCATGCCATTACCTGCGGCAACATCAGCGGATGCAACTGACGAATCGGGATCGGAGAGTCGGGACATGGGACCTGATAGTCGTTGAGAATTCATTTTGCCGCAGTGCAGCAAATATGATTCTATCCCATATCGTGAAAAGAGTCCCTAGGGTAAACCCCTATTTTTTAGGAGATTCAAACTGGGCACCCAGGCGAAGCGCCTCTGAGCGCAGAAACGCGAGCGCTTGCACGCAGGCCTCATGCTCATCGCCCTTTACGCCAAGTTCAATGTGGGGGCTGGCACCGTCTTCACCGACAGAAGGCAGGCTGAACGCCTTGACGCCCGGCCATTTCTGCTCGAGCGCCTCGAGCGCGGGCGTAATACGGGATTCGGGCATGGAATACACGACAA
This sequence comes from uncultured beta proteobacterium, assembly GCA_903894155.1. Lineage (GTDB taxonomy): Bacteria > Pseudomonadota > Gammaproteobacteria > Burkholderiales > Burkholderiaceae_B > Zwartia. Next base: position 3,096 of record CAITPF010000303.1, read on the forward strand.
ATGACTGCTCGATGTACCCGACGGTGTGATGCAGATGCTTATAGCGGGTATCGAGCGTCCACTCCAGCATGGGCCACGCCATGACCGGAAAGCCCGGCACGAACGTATGCCGCTCGATGAAAAATCCCGGAATCCGGTTGTAGGGGTTCGGCACGATTTCGCAGCCGACCGGGAATATGCCCATCTGCAGGCGCTGCTGGTTTTCGGGGGTGCTCATGTCCGGCGACCCCACGCCCTTGGCCACCTGATCCATGACGCGCAGGCGAATCTGCTCCGCGGCTTCAGGGTGCAACGCCATCGGGCGCCCGAGCGCAGCTGCGGCAGCTTGCCGCGTATGGTCATCGGGGGTCGCACCGATGCCGCCGCAACTGAACACGATGTCGCCAGTGGCAAAACTGCGACGCAAAGCCTCGGTGAGCGCCTCGCGGTCATCGGATAGAAACTGTGCCCACGAAAGCTGCAGGCCCCGTGCGCCAAGCAACTCGACGACTTTGGAAAAATGCTTATCCTGCCGGCGCCCGGACAGGATCTCGTCGCCAACGATGATCAGGCCGAAGCGGGCATTGACCTGGGGTGCAGTCATGTGTAATCCAGAAAACAAAAATTGGTCGGGCGCGCAGCCAACATTTCAGCACAAAATTACGGCGACGGGCCGCAAGGCGCCGACGCGACGATCAGTCGACCTGACCCCGCTGCGCCCGCAGGCGAGTCAGGGCGGAAAGGCCAAAATGCGTATAGACCAGCCCGGAAAATACCGGCAAGAACACCCACGCAGGCGGAATGAGATTGATCAGCGCGCAGATCAGGCCGATGCCCCAGAAGGCCGTCGAGTGCCGCGCAAGCAACAGCCTGCGCTCGGCAGGGCTCGCGTGTTCGACGATGGCGTCGACTCGCATCATGCGGCAAAACGCAAACGCCCACCAAAACACCGAGACCACCAGACCCAGGGGCGGCGCAAGCCACAGGGGCAGCGTCAAAATCCAGCCCAGCGCAAACAGGATACTGACCCACACGGCATTCCAGAGGCTCACGACGAAGCTGTTGCGCCCCTCACGGCGCAGGCTGGCGTAGGTCGTGCCGGACAAGTGCGAGATCACCATCGGCATCACGCAGACGGCGGCGACCGCGAGCCCGAGGATCCCCGATATCGGCAGCAGAATCACCACGGATGCAACCGGCAAGAGCCACGCCTTGACCGTCAGCACCGAGAACAACCCAAGCGAAACCAGCCACTGATCCGCCTGCACGACGGTGGCTGATTCTGTGATCTGCCGATCCATCCATGCGGTCAGGGGACCGAGCGCGACCAGCAGCAGCACGATCGCGCCAACAAACATGATCACGAAAGGCAGCAGCATCGCCAACAGCATGCGCGGATGCAACTGCGATTTGACGGCTCGCCCGAAGGCCTGTCCGACGCCCTCGAGCCCAAGGGAGTTCGAGTCTTCAGCGCGCTCCGGAAGGCGGGCGGGTACGGGAGGGAATTCAGGCATGAGGGCGCATCCGTGCGAGTGATCGAACAACAGCTATTATCATAGAAGAACCTGACTTCTCCTGCCCACATGACCACGTTTAAACCCGGATCCCGCGAGCTGGCTGACCGGCTTCAGCCACCAGATGCGAAGCTCGTCATCTGCTTTTGCGCCGCCTGGTGCGATACCTGCAAGGAATACGAGCCGCGGCTCGACGCGCTGTCGTCGCGCCATCCGGACATCAGCGTCGTCTGGGTTGATATCGAAGATCATCCCGATCTGCTCGGCGACGAAGACGTGGAGAATTTTCCGACGATCCTGATCCAGCACGGCGATACCGTGCGGTTTCTGGGAACGGTGCTGCCGCACATTGCGCATCTCGATCGTTTGATCGAAGCCATGGAGTCACCGGGAAAGCCGCAGGCGACCGCCTTGCCCGCAGTGCGGGGCTTGCTTTGCGCAATGGCCCAGGCGCACTGACCGCCGCTAGCAGCAGGCCTGGCGCCACCGTGCCGCCACCCCGTGCAGTGGGTCGATCAATCGGCCTTCTTGCTCTGGCCGCCCAGCAATAGCCCGACGCCGCGCCGCGCGGGGGCTGCGGTCGAAGACGCCGGAGTCGCCTGCTGCGCCGCGACACTTTGCGGCGAGGGTTCGTAAGGCTTGAGGAAAAATTCGTCGACCGGCTTGGCGGGCGCCGAATAACGGCTTGGTCGCGCTGCGCGCTCGGGGCGAGCGTCGGGGCGAGCGTCGGGGCGAGCATCAGGGCGGGCATCAGCGCGAGCGCCAGGGCTAGCCGCCGGACGGACCTCATGGCGGTCATGGCGTTCGCGGCTGTGCTCACGGCGCGCCCGCGGCTCATCCAACTCGTGTGTGCGCGCAATCAGTTCGCCAGGTATTTGCAACGTACCGCGCTCGATCGGCTTGCGCGTGAGCTTCTCGATATCGAGCAAATAACGTTCTTCAGACGGCGAAAACAGCGAGATCGCCTCGCCGGCCAAACCGGCACGCCCGGTGCGCCCGATGCGGTGGACATAGTCTTCCGCGCTGTGCGGCAGATCGTAGTTGATCACGACGGGGATGCCCGCCACATCAAGCCCGCGGGCCGCGACATCGGTTGCCACCAGCACTTCGAGCTCGCCCGCCTTGAAGGCATCGAGCGCCTTCATGCGATCGATCTGGCTCTTGTCGCCATGAATCGACTCCGCGCGCACGCCATCGCGCTCAAGCTGTCGCGCAAGACGTCCGGTGCCTATTTTGGTGTTCGAAAAAACGATTACCTGATTCAGGCCGCGCGACTTCACAAGGTGCACGACGGCCGCACGCTTGGCGTCGCCCGACATCTGGTACGCGATCTGCGAAACCGTATCGGCCGTCGCGTTGCGCTTGGCAACCTCGACCTCGATGGGCTCTTTCAGGTAAGTGCGGGCCAGCTTGCGGATCTCGTTGCTGAAGGTTGCGGAAAACAACAGTGTCTGTCGTTGCTCCGGCAACAGGCGCATGATGCGGTCAAGATCGGGAAGGAACCCCATATCCAGCATGCGATCGGCTTCGTCGAGCACCAGGATACCGACCTGGCCGAGGTTGACGTTGCGCTGTTCGACGTGATCGAGCAAGCGCCCGGGCGTTGCGATCAGGACTTCGCAGCCTTTGCGAAGCGCTTCCTTCTGGGGACCGATATCGATGCCGCCGAACACCACGGCCGAGCGCAGCGGCGTGAGCTTGCCGTAACGCTTGACGCTTTCGGCCACCTGGTCCGCCAGCTCGCGCGTGGGCGTGAGGATCAGCACGCGCACCTGGTGCCGCGCGGGCGACGCACTGGTGTTGGCCACCGGCATCAGACGATGCAGGATCGGCAGCGTAAACGCCGCGGTCTTGCCCGTGCCGGTCTGGGCAGCACCCATGACATCCCTGCCTTCCATGATGAACGGGATCGCCTGCGCCTGGATCGGCGTCGGTATCGTGTAGCCCGTATCGATCACTGCCTGCAGCAGCAGCGGATGCAATCCGATCTCGGCGAACGTGGTCGGACCGGCAGGGGGACTTTCAGGAGTTTGATTGTTTGAAGTCATTGAAATATTTGGGAATTCAGCTGCAAGTGTACCGCAGGACCGCAAACATGATAGGGATTCCCCTAAGCGCCCCCCCGGGGCAACGCGATCACAACCCGGTGATCCATTGCAGGGCCCACAGCGCCAGCATGCCCGAAACGATCAGTAAAACCGCATTGCGCCGGTACTGAAAAACGACAATCGCGATCGCCGCCGCGACCAGCCTGAGATCAAACGTGGGCGGATCCGGGTAGTGCCACGGCAGGATTTCCGGCACGATGATCGCGGTCAGCGCAGCCAGAGGAGCAAAGCGCAACGCCTGGCGAACCCGGTCGGGAAACGGAATATGGTGGCCGAGAAGAAAATAGCCCGCCCGGGTGATCAGGCTGCAAAGGGCCAGCAGCACGATGCCAGCGTAAATATAAAGGTCGGAGTTCATGGTTGTGGCCTCGCGCCGCTAGCCTGCTCGGCCCACATCCCCGCGCCGATTCCGGCGACCACCGCCGCAAGCAGGCCCAGCCTGAGCGGCAGGGGCTGCGTGATCCAGGCAACGGCACCCGCCGCGATCACCGAGAGCAGCATCGGTCGGGCGCGCACGTGCGGCAGGACCATCGCCGTCAGCGCCAGCGTTGCCGCGAACCCGAGCGACCAGCTCGGTGGCACCTGAGCGCCGAGCGCGATTCCCGTGATGGAAGTGACCTGCCAGATGGCCCAGGATGGCAGGATCATCCCGAGGTAATACCAGCGCTGCTCGCGGGTTCCCTTGACCCGCGCATCCGCATAGCGGGGCATGAAAACGACGAACGCGATATCGACGGTGAGAAACCCGAGCAGCAGGCGCTTTGGCCATGGCAGGGACCGGAAGTATGGATGCAGGGCGGCGCCGAAAATCACGAATCGCAGGTTGACCACGAACCCGGCGACAAAGATCAGCCAGAGCGGCGCGCCTGCCATGATCAGGGGAAGCGCGGTCAATTGAGCGGATCCGGCGTAGACCAGCAGCGACATCGTCACTGCGGCGCTTTGCGTCAGCCCGCCGTTGACCATGGCCACGCCGGTGACGAGCCCCCAGACTGACAGCGCGATCAGGCCCGGCGAGACCGCTTTGAGGCCGCGCAGGAAGGCGTCGCGACGCTCGGCGCGCAAATCGACGGAAACAAGTGGATCAGGGCGCGAACCGGACAACACCGCACCCATAGGAAAGAGAAAACAGCAATTCAACACCCGATCGGTCGCAACGGTGGCGTGCCGATGCGCAACGTGACATCCTCTCGCTCATCAGGGCGAGGTTTGTCGCGCCCTCGATCACGGACAGATCAATTCACGCCATTGTAGACTGCCCGCGGGATACAATGACCCACCGCCATTCACTCCTCAGAGACCCAATATGAATGCTGCAGCCAAAGGCGCAATCGGCCACGACCAGACCGCCGTAGAGGTCGAAGCAGGCGACCTTCCCCTGCATTGCCCGGGCGCGCGTGCGCCACTCTGGAGCATGCACCCCCGCGTCTTCCTTGATGTCGCGAAAACCGGTTCGGTCAGCTGCCCGTATTGCGGTACGCAATACAAGCTTGCCGCCGGTGTCGTTGCGCACGGCCACTGACGTCACGCATGCCGACGATGTTTGCGACGGTCGACGAGGCCGAACATGCTTTTTACGACGCGCTCGAGCGGGCTGACGTCAATCGCCTCGCGCAAGTCTGGGCCGATGACGAGGAAGTCGTCTGCGTGCACCCGGGCGGGTTGCGCATCGTCGGACACCACGCGGTGCTCCAGTCCTGGCATGAAATCCTCTCGGGGGGCGGATTGCGCATCCAGCCCTCAATGCTGAAGACCCTGCACAGCATGATGAGCGCAGTCCACTCGCTGGTCGAGACCATTTCGATCCGCAGTGAAGGGGCCGCGGAGATCGCGCACTGCTACGCGACCAACGTCTATCACAAGGGCCCCACCGGCTGGCGCCTTGTGATGCACCACGCCTCGGCCGCCCCGGTCGAGGCGGGGATGCTCGATCTGAACGACATGCCCGGGCTGCTTCACTAAGCGGGCCTTTCGTGACCGCTTTGCTCGACACATCGCCCTGCCCGGTTCCCTGGTGGCTGCCGGATCGCCAGTCCCAGACCCTGTATGGCGCGCTCTTCGCACCCACCCGCCGCCCCTGGTTCGTGCGCGAGCGGGTCGATACGCCGGATGGCGACTTTCTCGATTTTGACTGGGCGATCCAGGGGGTCGCCGCAGCCCCGCCCGGCGAAATCCGACTCGAGGACCCGACACTGGTCGCCAGCGGCGCGACCCGCTGGATGACGCAAAGCGATCAGGCCCATCGCGCCAGTCTGGACGCCGCACCGGCGCTCATTCTGTTTCATGGTCTCGAAGGAAGCAGCCGCAGCCGCTACGCCCTGTCGATCGCGCAGCATTTCCGGTCGCGCGGATGGACAGTGGTAATCGCACACTTCCGTGGCTGCTCGGGCGCACCGAACCGCCTCGCACGCGCCTATTACTCCGGCGATTCCGACGAGGTCAGGTTCATGCTGGACACCGTCAGGGCACGCCTGCCCGCAGCGCGCTGGCATGCCGTGGGCGTCTCGCTCGGTGGTAACGCCCTGCTCAAGTATCTTGGCGAGCACCCGGCGTCGGCCGCCTGGCTGGCGGGTGCCGCCGGCATTTCAGTCCCCCTGGATCTGGTTGCGGCCGGCTTGCACCTGTGCACAGACCCGTTCAACCGCCACGTCTACTCCCGGTATTTTCTCAAGACGCTCAAGCCCAAGGTCATTGAAAAGGCAACGCGGTTCCCCGGCGCGATCGACGGATTCCGGGTAGCGAACGCGCAGGATCTCAGGGATTTCGACGATGCCTACACGGCACCCATGCATGGCTTTCGCGATGCGCTCGACTACTGGACCCATTGCGCCAGCAAGCCGTGGCTGGCCCATATTGCCACACCGACGCTGGTGCTAAACGCGCGCAATGATCCCTTCATGCCCGAGCCCGCCCTCCCCGGGCCAGACCAGGCATCGTCACACGTCTTGCTGCATCAACCTGCCCAGGGCGGGCATGCGGGATTCGTGGCCGGGCCTTTCCCCGGCCATCTTGGCTGGATGCCGTCGCGACTCGAGCGGTTTTTCTCGGGGCTGGGCTAGCCCGCCTGACCTGGCAAGCGGCAAGCCGATCCGCACGCAGCAATCATGCGGCAACCTCTTGACGTCCACCTCGTCCTGAATGGCGGGGCCTGTCGCGCACCGCGTCAGGATTTGAACCGCTCGAGCAGCCGCCGGTCTTCCGCAATCCGCGCCTTGATAGACCGGATCTCGACATCGAGTTGCGACTGAACGTAGAAATCCTGCGTCATGGTGCGTGCCTGCGTCAGTTGGGTCAGGGCCGCCGGGAACATCCCCATCAACGAATAGTAGTTGGCCATGGTCTGGCGCGCGACGACCGCCTCACCCATCCGCTCCTGGCTCTTGGCGAGCATCTGGAACAGGACAGGCTCGCTGCCCATCCAGCGCTTGGTCTGCTCCTGCAGGAAGGCGATCGCCTCCTTGTCCTTACCCGCGAGTTGCAGCGCCTGGGCCTCGCGGATCACGAAGGCGCGTCGGCCGGGCCATCGCTTGATCCCGGCTTGCGAATCGGACAGGGCCTTCGCATAATCCTGCCCTGCCAGCGCAATATCGATGCGCTGTACATCCAGGTAGGGCGAGGGCGGCGCCCCGGCTCCAGCCTGTTGCAACGCCCGGTTGGCCTCCTTGATATCCTTGCGCGCCAGCGCGGCGAAGGAAATGCCGTACCACGCAGCCGAACGCCGCACGGTGGCAATTGCGCTCGCATCGGTGGTTCGCGTTTCCTCCTGCATCTGCTCGACCGCCTGGCGCAGCGCCTTCGGATCCGTGGCCTGGATCACGCGGGATTTCGCGCGCACGAACCAGTATTCATCCGACTCCCGGTAGGTCGCCGGCGCGAGTTGGCGGATGCGGTTTTGCATATCGCTCATCCGCTGGATGCCCAACGGATGGGTCGAGACATAAATACCGCCGCCGGCGCCCTCGTTCAGGTTCGCCGCCTTGGACAACTGGGCGAACATCTGCGCCATGCCGTTGGGATCGTATTCGGCCTTGCGAAGGATCTCGAAGCCCATGCGGTCCGCTTCCTGCTCGGCGTCGCGGGAAAATCCGAGTTGCTGCTCCATGGCCGCTGCCTGCCCGAACGCTGCGGCGCCCGCGGCGAGATTGCCGGCGCCCGGGATGAACGCCGCAGCCACGGCGGCAGCCAGGGTTGCGAGCAAAATGTGGGCGGACTTGGTCTGCTGCGTCAGGCCGCGCGCGATGTGACGCTGCGTCACGTGTGAAATTTCGTGGGCCAGCACACCCGCCAGTTCGGACTCGGCGGCGGTCCCGACGATCAGGCCGGTATTGACCCCGATGAAACCGCCCGGCATGGCGAAGGCGTTGAGCACCGGATCGCGCACGCCAAACACCTCGATGTCGGGTGCGCCGCCCGGCGCGTTGGCCGCCAACCGCCTGCCCATCGCGTTGAGATACTGGGAGATATCCGGGTCGCTGATGAAATCCGGATCGTGCCGGCCATCGACCATGATCGCCTCACCCAGGCGGCGCTCGAGCGCCGGGGTCAAATCGGCAGCGGAGGCCGGCCCCAGCGAAGGCGCGCCGACCGGCTGGCCCCAGGCAGGCGCAATCGCCATGGCGGGGATCAGGACGCACGCGAGGCACCTGGTCACGGCCGTCCGGAGGGTCGTCAAATTAAAAACTCGCATGGGCTTATGATAGCGTTAGTCGTAAATCGTTCAACACTTCTTCGCTATTAGAACCAGAAGGATCAAAAAAATGCGCCCCGTTCGCAAAGCAGTGTTCCCGGTCGCCGGGTTGGGCACCCGTTTTTTGCCAGCCACCAAGGCCATGCCCAAGGAAATGCTGCCGGTGGTCGACAAGCCCCTCATCCAGTATGCCGTTGAGGAAGCCGTCGCCGCAGGCATCACGGATCTCATCTTCGTCACGGGACGAAACAAGCGCGCGATCGAAGACCATTTTGATTCGGCGCCGGAACTCGAAGCCGAACTCGCCCGCAAGAGCAAAGATCTGCTGCTGTCGCTGGTGCAGGATATCCTGCCTTCGAACGTGTCGTGCATCTACATCCGTCAATCGGCGCCGCTCGGCCTGGGCCACGCGGTCCTCACGGCGGCACCCATCGTCGGCGACGAGCCCTTTGCCGTGCTGCTGGCCGACGACCTGATCGATGCGGATCGCCCGGTCATCGGCCAGCTCATCGACGCCGCGCTCACCCACCAGGGCAGCATCCTGGGTGTGCAGGAGGTGCTACGCTCCGAAACGGACCGCTACGGTATCGTGGCCACCGATCCGGTGGGCCCGCGCACCGAACGCGTCCGCCACATCGTCGAAAAGCCAAATCCCGATGTGGCGCCCTCGACCCTCGCCGTGGTGGGGCGCTACGTGCTTGATGCCCGCATCTTCGCGCACTTGCGCCAGACACAGGCTGGCGCCGGCGGCGAAATCCAGCTGACCGACGGCATTGCGTCGCTGCTTAAGGAAAAGCCAGTCTTTGCGCACCGCTACGAGGGCATCCGCTACGACTGCGGCAACAAGGAAGGCATGTTCCGGGCCACCGTGGCGCTGGCCATGAAGTACCACAATCTGCATCCCTGATCGGCAGACACCCGCGCGCGCTAGCCGGCGACCGCGGGTTTCCTGGCACGAGGGCCGCCCCAGCGCCCTCTGGCCGAGAGTCGCATCAGCGTGCGCAGGGCAACCAGCAGGCCGATCACTTCGGTCATCGCCGCGGGAATCCACAGCGTCAGGCCACCAATCATCTGATCGGTCAGGGCGGACATCGCAATAGCGCGCCCGCACAGGTCAAACAGCGGATAGAGGTCGCGTTCGGTGAACGCGATGATCGCGCCAGCGACCATCTGCGGAGCCATGGTGACGATCGGCGAGATCACGCGCCCACCGGGCGTCATCGCGGCAGGCGGGCACGGCCGTCGATCCAGGATCAGGTTCCAGTACATGAAGCCCGTGATCACGACAGACCAGTTCATCAGGCGATATAGCCGCCAATCGAGCATCGAATAGAACTGCACGGACGGGATCAGCCAGATCACCACCAGGAACACGAACAGGGCGGGCACGAAGATCGGGTTGGTGAGCAGCGCGATCAGCGCGCGCCCGGCCAGGCTCCGGTTGAAGGCGAGAAGCCGGATGCGCCACGACAGCGGGAGGCCCGCGCGCATGACCGACCCGGGATAGGACGCCATCAGCACCAGCGGCCCGAGATGATGCAGCACAAGGTGCTGGATGCGATGCATGAAAAACATGCGCTCCGCGTAGTAATCCAGCAGCGTGTGCAACGAGAGGTAGAGCAGCGCAAAGCCTGCCCAGAACAGCGTCTTGCGGGTACGCGATACCCGATGCACGCGCTGGCCCCGCACGAATAGCCAGGCGCTGATCGCAAAAAGCGCCATCAGCGTGGGAGACATTTCCCAGGGCCGCAGCCATTCGAAGATAATCATCAGCCTGCCTTACACGATCCGCCCACAACCCGGTGCGGCGCAGCGATTGTAGTATGTTGACGCCTCCGGGCTCCCGTCCCTTCGTGCCCGCCCGATCGCGCCCAACAAGATGACCATGACTGAATCCCTCACCAGTGACTCCCCTTTCGCGAGACGTCGACGCCACCTGTTTGACTGGATGCGAAGCCAGGGCGGCGGGGTCGCCGTGCTGTCCACCGCGCCCGAGCGCTCGCGCAATCGCGACAATCAGTACGCCTACCGGCACGACAGTGATTTCTTCTATCTGACAGGCTTTGTCGAGCCCGGGGCCTGGCTGATCCTCGTGGCGGGCGAGCAGGACCGCGCCATACTCTGCTGCCTGGGCAAGCATCCCGAACGGGAGATCTGGGATGGCGTGCGCTGGGGGCCGGAAGCCGCGGGTGAACACTTCGGGTTCGACGAAGCGCGCGACTCGGAGCGCCTGGACGATCTGATGCCGGAGTTGCTGGTGGGCGCCGAGCGCATATTCGCCGTGCTGACTGGCACGCAGGGTGCCGATCTTCCGCAGCGGTTGCAACGCTGGACGCAGGCGGCGGCGGGCGTATCCAGGGGCGCGCGCGCGCTGCCCGCGCACTGGACGGATCTATCGGACGTGATTGCCGAAATGCGGCTCATCAAGGATGCGACCGAGCTCGATACCATGCGCCGCGCAGCCGCGATCTCGGCGCGTGGCCACGTGCGCGCGATGCAGGCGGCATACCCCGGTTGCCACGAGTATGAACTCGAAGCCGAATTGCTCTACACCTTCCGCAAGAGCGGCGCACAATCGGTCGCCTACGACAGCATCGTCGCAGCGGGGGCCAACGCATGCGTGCTTCATCACCGGGCCGGCCATGCCGTCGCGCATGACGGCGACCTGATCCTCATCGATGCGGGCTGCGAACTCGACGGCTACGCGTCAGACATTACCCGCACATTCCCGGTCAACGGCCGGTTCTCCGGCCCGCAGCGCGCGCTCTACGACGTTGTTCTGGAAGCCCAGCGTGCGGCCGCCCTGCACGCCACGCGGGCGTTCGATTTCAACGCAGGCCACGAGGCAGCGGTGCGCGTGCTGGCACAGGGCATGATCGATCTGGGGCTCATCGCAGGCTCTCTGGACGCCGCGATCGAAGGCGGCGCCTATCAGCGCTTCTACATGCACCGCACAGGACACTGGCTGGGCATGGATGTCCATGACGTGGGCACCTACCGTGAACCAGCGGCAAATCCGGGTCAGCGACCCTGGCGAAAACTCGCACCGGGCATGGTGCTGACGATCGAACCCGGCATTTACGTCAGGCCGTCGGACGATGTGCCGGAAAAGTTCTGGAATATCGGCATTCGCATTGAAGACGATGCGATCGTGACCGATGAAGGCCCGGAAATCATGACACGGGGCGTACCCGTCGAGCCGCAAGCCATCGAGGCGCTCATGCGGGAGCGCGCCTGCTGACACTGCCCCACGGCCGCGAACGGCTGACCGCACGCCAGGGCGCGCTCACTCTGAAGGGTTCAGCCGCTAGTCTGAATTCAGGTCGAACCCGTCAAGCCAGCCGAGCTGCGTCCAGACGTAGATGACGATCATCGCCAAGCCGAACATCAGACCGACCGAACCAATCAGCACCGTGAACAACGCAACCAGCACCGGCCCCCAGCCGCTGGGCGTTTGGCGAACCAGCCCCGGGTTGTAGCGCGCGTCAAAACGCGCGTCGCTCATGAGGCAGAGCACGACGGCCTCGATGAAGCCGTCGATCGCCGGTATGAACAGCAGGAAAAACGCCGGATTTTCCCACCAGATGGCGGCTCGACCGCTCAGGGTGACCATCACGGCCGCATACGCTGTCACGAGCCAGGCCCTGCGACGCCCCAGATACCACCAGTGGGCACCGGCCCAGCCAAGCAGCGACGCCAGCAATCCGACCTTCACTTTGCTGCGGAACGTTGCGCCTTGCGCGGCTTGCGTCGCCCCGGCGGAGGTTGAACTGGACATTGCGCGTGCCTTGAATGCAGGAAACAGGGCAATTGTAGTGTTTAGCGAGGGATGGATTGCGGCGGGATAAAATGCAGGCATGTCAGAACAAGAATTCGATATCGCCATCCTGGGCGGCGGCCCGGTCGGCTCCGCGCTCGCGTTGCTGCTCGCGCGCGCTACGCCGCGACCCGGCCGTATCGTGCTGCTGCAGTCGGATAGCAGTTCCCTCTACGGCCACGCCCCGGCGGCCGATCCGCGCGTGCTGGCGCTCAACCAGGGTAGCCGCGTGATGCTGGATTCCATTGGCGGCTGGCCCGGCGAGGCTGCGCCCATCAGGACAATCCACGTGTCCCAGCGCGGGCGCCTTGGCCGCACCATCATTCGCAATACCGATTTCGGGGTGCCCCAGCTCGGCTGCGTCGTGCGCTACGCCGACCTGCACGCGAGCCTGGCGCACGCGGTCGCCGCCAGCGGCGTACGGATCATGACAGGGCCGGCTGCGCGCATCGACAGCCAGGACGCCCATGGCGTCACGCTTTCGCAGGGAGACCTCCGGCTGCGCGCCCGCATCGCCGTCCAGGCCGACGGCAGCCCGGCCGGTCCTCCGCGTCGGGAATACCGGCAGATGGCGTTGATCACGACAGCGCGCTCCAGCCAGCCCCGGGACGGCTGGGCCTTCGAGCGGTTCACCCAGGAAGGCCCGCTCGCCGTGCTGCCCCATCCGGAAGGCGGTGGCCTGCAATCGATTGTCTGGTGCAGCGCACCCGAGCACGCACAGGCGCTCAGGGCGCTCGCGCCCGAAGCGTTTTCCGAAGCCCTCACCCAAACCTTTGGCACGCGGCTCGGCTCGCTCACGATCGAGGCCCCGGTTGCGGCATTCCCGCTCGCGCTCAACCTGCGCAAGCAGGCCACCGACGGTCGCGTCGTTGCGATCGGCAACGCGCTGCAGACGCTGCACCCGGTCGCAGGCCAGGGTCTGAACCTTGGCCTGCGCGATACGGCCACACTGGCTGCTGCGCTTCGTCAATGGCTGGCAGAGCCAGGCGCCGATCCTGCCGGGGCGCTGCTGCAGTTCGAGCGCCAGCGTCGTCCCGACCGCACGCTCACCGCCGGCCTGACCGATTTCATGTCGCGGGGGCTTGCCACCCGTTGCAGCGTCGTCGAACATGCCGGCGGCCTGGCGTTGCTGGCCCTGGATCTTTCACCTTCCTTGCGCGCGCCGCTCGCGCGCCATCTGCTGCAGGGCCTGCGGTTCTAAAGACTACAATCCCGCAATGAAGATCGGCCCGTGGTCCCTTTCCAACAACGTCATTGTCGCGCCCATGGCTGGCGTGACCGATCGTCCGTTCCGACAGCTCTGCAAGCGTCTGGGCGCCGGTCACGCCGTATCCGAAATGGCGGCCAGCAACCCGCAACTCTGGCAAAGCGTGAAATCCTCCCGCCGGCTCAATCATGAAGGCGAAAGCGATCCGGTCGCCGTCCAGATCGCCGGCGCCGATCCGGCGATGATGGCCCAGGCTGCAGTGTTCAATATCGGCAAGGGCGCACGCATCATCGACATCAACATGGGGTGTCCTGTCAAAAAGGTTTGCAACGTCGCCTCAGGCTCCGCGCTGCTGCGTGACGAGGAGCTCGTTGCCCGCATTCTGGATGCCGTCGTGACCGCCTGTACCCCGCTCGGGGTGCCGGTGACACTCAAGACGCGCACGGGCTGGAGCCGCTCGCAGCGAAACGCGGTGCGCATCGCCCGCATCGCCCGGGATTGCGGCGTTGCCGCCCTGACCCTGCACGGTCGCACGCGCGAAGATCACTACGAAGGGCAGGCCGAGTACGACACGATGCGTGAAGTGAGGTCGATCCTCGACATTCCCCTGATTGCCAACGGCGATATCGATAGCCCGCAAAAGGCGCGCGACGTGCTGGCCATGACGGGCGCCGACGCAATCATGATCGGCCGCGCGGCCCAAGGGCGCCCGTGGATCTTCCGCGAGGTCGATCACTACCTGCGCACGGGCGAGCTTCTTCCCGGCCCCTCCTGGAGCGAGCTTCGCGCGCTCCTGCTCGAGCACCTGGATGACCACTACGGCTTCTACGGGGAGCTTGCCGGCGTGCGCACGGCACGCAAGCACATCGGCTGGTATGTGGCGGGGCTGCCTGGCGGACGCGACTTCATCGACCTGATCAACCGCGTCGAAACCACCGGACAGCAATCGCGCATGGTGGGCGACTGGCTCGCCGCTCGAGCCGGCGAATGCGCAGATCCCTTCACAACCTGCGACAATCCGGAACATCATCACCGCAGCCGCCTGGCTGCATGACCAGGACCCCGCCGCCATGAAGAAAAAGACAGACCTCGCGCAATGTGTGCGCGATAGCCTGGCGCAATACCTGGACGATCTTGGGGACGCCACGCCGGCAAACCTCTACGACATGGTGATCGACTTCGTCGAGCGTCCGATACTGGAAGTCGTGATGGCCCGCGCCGCGGGAAACCAGTCGCAGGCTGCCCAGATGCTGGGCATGACACGCAATACCCTGCGCAAAAAGCTGGTCGCGCACAAGATGCTCGCCTCATAAACCTATCAAACAACCCTCGGCCATCCGTTCCGCCATGAAAATAGAAACTGCCCTGCTCTCGGTGTCCGACAAGACCGGCATCGTTGAATTTGCCCGTGCACTCGCCTCGCGCGGCGTGCGTCTGCTCTCGACAGGCGGCACCGCGCGCCTGCTGGCCGATGCCGGCCTGGCCGTCACGGAGGTGGCCGCCCACACCGGTTCACCCGAAATCCTGGACGGGCGCGTCAAGACGCTGCACCCGAAAATTCACGGCGGCCTGCTTGCGCGGCGCGACAGCGCCGAGCACATGCAGACGATGGCCGAACACGGCATCGATCGCATCGATCTGCTCGTCGTCAACCTGTACCCGTTTCGTGAAACCGTTGCCAAACCCGACTGCACGTTTGCCGACGCGGTCGAGAACATCGACATCGGCGGTCCCGCCATGCTGCGCGCGGCCGCTAAAAATCACGGCACCGAGGCCGGGGGGGTCACGGTGGTGATCGACCCTGCAGATTACCCGCGCGTGCTTGCCGAAATGGACGCGACGGGTTCGACCTGCTATGGCACGCGCCTGGCGCTGGCCACCAAGGTCTATGCCCACACCAGCGCATACGACGGCGCCATTGCCGCCTGGCTCAGCAGCCTGGCCGTCGCCGAGCCCGCGCAGGAGGCTCCCCCCGCGCGTCATACCTGGCCTGGCATCCTCACGCTGCAGATGCACGAACGCCAGGTGCTTCGCTACGGAGAAAACGCGCAGCAACGCGCGGCCTTCTACGCCGATCCGAAATGCCCTCCGGGGTCGCTCGCCAACTTCGTGCAGTTGCAGGGCAAGGAGCTCTCCTACAACAACATCGCCGATGCCGATGCCGCGTGGGATTGCGTGCGCAGCTTCGAGGCGCCTGCCTGCGTGATCGTCAAGCACGCCAATCCCTGCGGTGTGGCGGTGGCCGATGACGCCGTGCGCGCATACCGCAAGGCCTTCAAAACGGATCCCACGTCCGCGTTCGGCGGCATCATCGCCTTTAACCGCAAGGTCGACCTGGCGGCCGCCCGCGCGGTCAGCGCCCAGTTCGTCGAGGTGCTGCTCGCGCCCGAATACGACGGCGACGCGCTCGCACTGCTTGCCGCGAAGAAGAACGTGCGCGTGCTTCAGGTGCCCGCCGGCACCGGCCAGAACGATATCGACGTCAAGCGCGTAGGCGGCGGCTGGCTCGTGCAGACGCCCGATGCGCAGACCGTCGTTCAGGCGGACCTCACCGTGGCCACCCGCAAGAAGCCCTCGGCGGCCCAGCTGCGCGACCTGATGTTCGCCTGGAAGGTTGCGAAATTCGTCAAATCCAACGCGATCGTCTTTTGCGGCAACAACATGACGCTGGGCGTCGGCGCCGGTCAGATGAGCCGCATCGATTCGGCTCGCATCGCCTCGATCAAGGCGACGAACGCCGGGCTGACCCTCAAGGGATCCGCAGTTGCTTCCGACGCGTTCTTCCCCTTCCGCGACGGCCTTGACGTGGTCGTGGATGCCGGAGCGACCTCCGTGATCCAGCCGGGCGGAAGCGTCCGCGACGACGAGGTCATCGCCGCCGCCAACGAGCGCGGGATCGTCATGGTCCTGACCGGCATGCGCCACTTCCGTCACTGAGGCAACAGCAACCAATGCGCATCCTTGGCGTCGATCCCGGACTTCGCCGCACCGGCTTTGGCGTGATCGATGTCGACGGTCCGCGCATGCGCTATGTCGCGAGCGGCACGATCGTGATTCCGACAGAGATACCGCTGCCCCAGCGCCTGAAGGTCATCCTCGACAATCTGCGCGAAGTCGTGGAAGCCAATCGCCCCGACATCGCGGCGCTTGAGATCGTCTTCATGAACACCAACGCAGCTTCGACCCTGTTGCTCGGGCAGGCCCGCGGTGCCGCCCTGTGCGCGCTGGCCGACCGCGGCCTGGAGGTCCATGAATACAGCGCGCTGCAGATCAAGAAATCCGTCGTCGGCGCCGGCCGTGCCGCCAAAGAACAAGTGCAGATGATGGTGCAACGGTTGCTCTCACTCGATGGCATCCCGGCGCCCGACAGCGCCGACGCACTGGCATGCGCCATCTGCCATGCGCACTTTTCCCCGTTGACAGACCGCCTGGGCGGCAGCGACTCCGCCGCGCGAACCTGGCGTGGCAGGACACGTGTGCGCGCCGGCAGATTGCTGGGCTAACTCCTTACCGGACCACATCATGATCGGACGCCTGACTGGCACGCTGTACGACAAGACCCCCCCACGCATCGGCCTGGAAGTCCAGGGCGTCGGCTACGAGGTGGATGTGTCGATGACGACCTTCTATGCGCTGCCCGATCTCGGGAGTCAGGTCACGCTCCTCACGCACCTGACGGTCCGCGAGGATGCGCACATCCTCTTTGGCTTTGCCACCGCCCAGGAGCGCGCGACGTTTCGCGAGGTCATCAAGGTCACGGGCATCGGCGCGCGCACGGCGCTCGCGCTGCTCTCGGGGATGTCACCCGGCGATCTCGCCCAGGCCGTCACGATGCAGGAACCGGCCCGCCTGACGCGTGTCCCAGGTATCGGAAAGAAGACCGCCGAGCGCCTGCTTCTGGAGCTCAGGGGAAAGCTAGGCGCCGACTTCGGCAGCGCGGTGCCGGCCATTGCAGGCGGGCAGAGCGATATCCTGCACGCGCTCACCGCACTGGGCTATTCGGAGCGCGAAACGGTCACCGCGCTCAAGGGGCTGCCCGACGGCGTCAGCGTATCGGACGGTATCCGGCTGGCACTCAAGGCGCTCTCGCGCTGATCGCGCGCGACACCCGCCCGAGCCGGCACGACGGCCGTGACCGTCGGGTCGGGAAACCCGGCGACGCCGGACACGCGCCTGGCACGCAGCGCGCGCCGACGATCACGATTAGCTTTCTTGCAGCTCCCGCCAGGCCAGCAGGCGCGTGACACCTTCCTTCATGTGAACGAGCGGCTTCCAGCCAAGGACCTCGCCGGCCTTGTCGTGCGGAATGTGAAATGCGCCGCCAG
>CAITPF010000304.1 GCA_903894155.1 uncultured beta proteobacterium
CACTACCCTCCGAAATCGCCAGTCGGCGCGTCTGCACAACAACTCGGCCCAAAGGGCCTCAGACAGGTTGTGCAGACCACTGCGCCGCCTTTGGCGATTTCCTCGGCCGCCTCAAGGCCAGCGCAGGCCAACTGCCTCCGGCGCGCCGCCCCGCACAGGCCACACCCACCCACCAGCACCGCAGCCAATCACGACTATGAGAAAATGCCCTCAGGCAAATTCCGACCCCCTCACAGGCACTCATGACATCTAGCACCTTCATGGCCCGCACGGTCGCACTGACCTGCGCCCTATTCCTGTCCGCGTTAGCCGGCGCCGCAACGCCCCCGCCGATCTTCGTCCTCAATTCGCTCAGCGCCAACGTCAGCGTGATCGACCCGGTGACCTACAAGGAAATCAAGCGCATCCCGACAGGTAAAGAGCCTCACCACCTCTACCTGACCCCTGACGGCAAATCCGTCATGGTCGCCAATGCCACCAGCGATACGATCACCATGATCGATCCGCGCACAGCGGAAGTTCAACGCACCATCAAGGGCATTTCCGATCCGTATCACCTGCGCTTTTCGCCAGACATGAAATGGTTCGTGACCGCCGCAAACCGGTTGAACCACGTGGACATCTATCGCTGGGAACAGAAAAACGGCGAATACGTGTTCACGCTGGTCAAGCGCATCCCCACCGGCAAGACCCCGAGCCACATCGCGATCGACAGCAAGAGCAAGGTCGCCTATATATCGGTCCAGGAGTCCGATGAACTCATGGCCATCGACCTGGCAACGCAGACGCCCCTCTGGACCATTTCGACAGGCAAGACGCCGGCGGACGTCTACCTCGCTCCCGACGACAAGACGCTGCTCATCGGCATGACGGGTGGCACGGGCGTCGAGGTCTATGACGTGTCGGGCCCCAAGGGCAAGCTGTTCAAGACCATTCCCACGGGCGAAGGCGCGCATGCGTTCCGTTCGCAAGGCGATGGTCAGCACGTGTTCGTGAGCAACCGCACGGCCAACACCATCAGCCGTATCGATTGGAAGAAACTGGAAGTTGTCGATACCTACAAGACACCGCCAGGTCCCGACTGCATGGAAATGCTCGCCGACGGCAAGACATTGCTGACATCGGCCCGCTGGGCGGGAAAGATGGTCGTCATTGATCTGGACAAAAAGGCCGTGGTCAAGCAGGTGCCCGTGGGCAAGTCGCCCCACGGCGTGTGGACACTTGACCATGCGTCTCGCCAATAAGGCGATACGGATCGCGGGGGCGCTGCTGGCGGTGCTAGCGGTCATGCCTGCCGACGGCGTGTCGGCGCAGGAAGAATGTGCAAAGCCCGTCTACCTGACGTTTGACACGGGTCATATGGGCGTTGCGCGGCTTGTGGGCGATGTCCTGAAGCGGCAGGGCGTGCTTGCCACCTTCTTCATCGCCAACGAACCTACGCGCACGGGCGGCACGAGCCTGGATGATACGTGGGCGCCGTGGTGGCGCGAGATGACCGAGCGGGGCCACAGGTTTGGCTCGCATACCTATGATCATGTCTACTGGCTGGCCGACTTGCCCGACGGGCGCTTCAGGGTTCGCGCGACATTCGGACCGCAGGCGGGGCGCATCCAGGAATGGACTGCAGCGCAATATTGCGACGAACTCGCCCGCGTCGATAACCGGTATGAGCAAATGACCAGTCGTCCCCCGATGCCGCTCTTTCGTGCGGCCGGCGGCAAGACCTCGCCCGCCCTGTTGCGCGCGGCGCTGGATTGTGGATACATGCACGTGGGCTGGTCCCCGGCCGGCTTTCTCGGCGACGAGTTGCCAAGCGACAAGTATCCAAATTCCGTGCTGCTCGAGCGGGCATTGCGCAGCATTCAACCAGGCGATATCCTGATGGCACACCTTGGCATCTGGTCGCGCCAGGATCCCTGGGCGCCCGCAGTGCTCGAGCCGCTCATCGTGGGCCTCAAGGCGCGTGGTTTCTGTTTTGCGACCATGGAATCGCACCCTGGGTACCGAAATTTTCTCCTGACCGGACAGGCCGGAACCGAGCCAACATGGACGAACTGACTCAACTCTTCGACGAAGCGCAGCAATGGCTGTTCGAACACCTGCTCCAGCCGCTGCTGTTCAAGTTCGGCATGGCCAGCATGATCGAGGATGCCTACGCCGGATCGATGTGGCTGCTGGTGGGCATCCTGGAAATCGTGCTGCTGGTGGTCGTGATCGGCTCGCTGCAGCGCTGGCGCCCCGTCGAACAGGTCACTGACCGCCAGCAGATACGGGTCGATATTCTCTACACGCTGATCTACCGCCTCGGTCTGTTCCGCGTGGCGCTGTTTTTCCTGGTGCAACCCTTTTGGGATACGTTCTTCGGCCAGGCGCACGTCTGGGGACTCTCGCCTTTGCATATTGACCAGGTGTGGCCCGGCGTGACAGACCAACCCTGGGTAAGCCTCGTCATCTATCTGCTGATTTTCGATGCGGTGGATTATCTCTACCATCGCGCCCAGCATCGTTTTGACTGGTTCTGGGCGCTGCACTCGGTGCATCACAGCCAGCGCCAGATGACCATGTGGAGCGACAACCGCAACCACCTGCTTGATAGCGTCCTGCGCGATGCCGTGCTCGTGGTCGTCTCGCAACTGATCGGCGTCGCGCCCGCGCAATTCGTGCTGATCGTCGTTTTCACGCAATTGGTCGAAAGCTTTTCGCATGCGAACGTGCGCCTGAGCTTCGGGCGGTGGGGCGATCGCCTTCTCGTCAGCCCGCGCTTTCACCGCCATCACCACTCGATCGCGATCGAGGAGTCGACGGCCGGCGTGCGTCGTGGCAGCAATTTTTCGGTGCTGTTCCCGGTCTGGGACATCCTGTGCGGAACTGGCCGATTCGAAACGCCCTACGGCCCGACAGGGATTCATGATCAGTTGCCGCAGGCCGGCGCGCGCGACTATGGGCGCGGGTTCCTTGCGCAGCAATGGCTGGGCCTCAAACGATTGGTCGGCGCCGACAAACGCGGCGGTGGCCGCCCGGTGACGTAGCGGAATTCAGGCCCCGGGCTCAGTCAGGCCCGCGACCCGTCGTCTGCTCGACTGCAGGGCGCATATTCAATCGCGCATCAACCCGGAGCCCTGATGACCCGGGGTTCGGCGTCAGTCCGACTCAGTCCGACCCGAGCCCAAGGGCATTGGGCTGGCGC
>CAITPF010000305.1 GCA_903894155.1 uncultured beta proteobacterium
CTGCGTTCCTTGCCCGCACAAAAAACGCGGCATGCTGGAACAGCACGCCCAGGGGATCCATGATGGCGGCGCCGTCGATCGACATCATGGCGTGGCGCACCAGGAAGGCGTTGAGCACGCCGTCACCAGGGATGATGACCTCGGCGCCCAAATCCAGCGCCGCGCGGCATGCCACGATGAAGCGCCGTTTGATCGATTCAGCGACTTCATCGCCAGCCTCGAGATCGAAGAGCCGCACGGCGGGTGACATGGCGACCACGCCCGCCAACCGCTGGGTCAGGCCGTACTTGTGCGCGAGATCTTCGCTCAGCATCTTTTGGAAATCGGTGAGTGCGACCACGGCGAACTTTCGCCCGAGTGAGCAGGCAGTCAGCATGCAGGTCTCGGTAAGGCTCACCACGGGGATATCCACCAGCGATCGCGCCTCGGTCAACCCGGGGTCAAAAAAGCACCCCAGCGCGAACGCGTCATATCCATTGGCCTGCGCGGCGAGTGCCGCCTCGCAAACCTGACGCGCGTTCAGAAGATGCAGGCCGGCACGGGTATTGAAATCCATGGGCGCGATCCCGGGCGGGTAGGTGCCGGGCTGCAAGCCGTGTACGACCACAGTGGCATCCGACCCCATCACCTTCTGGGCGTGATCCTGCAACGTCTGGCGATACTGGGGAAACGAATCCAGGTCGGTAAAGCTCTGGTGCCAGATTTTCAAGGTCGAACTCCTTTGGCCGGCGTGGCCTTCGCGGGCGGTGCGATGTGATGCAACTCGGGGTAGTGCTGGGTAGTGCTGGGTGGTGCTGGGTATTGCCGGGTGGTGCTGGGTAGTGCTGGGTAGTGCCGGGTAGTGCCAGGTGATGGCGGGTGGTGCCTCATTGCGCGCCACTATTCGACAATCTCGAATGCGGCATTCGCATGAAACGATTGCCGCGCTGCCAAGCTGTTAATAGAATCGGCACATAACGATTAGGAGACACGCCGTGCATCCCACGCGCCTTGGTTTTGCCCAGTTTACAAAAGTCCGTCGCGCGCTGGTTGGCACCGCGCTCGTCGTCGGTGTTTGCGCGGGGGCGATGTCGGTATCGAGCACGGCGGGCGCTCAGTCGCTGGCCGGCAAACCGGTATCGCTGATCGTGGGCTTCGCGCCCGGCGGATCGAACGACATCGCCGCGCGGATCGTGGCCCCCTACCTGAGCGAGGTCTTGGGCACCACGGTGGTCGTGGAAAACAAAACCGGCGCAAGCGGCATGCTCGCCGGCGCCTACGTCGCCAAGGCGACGCCCGATGGCCACACGCTGGTGCTGTCGTCGCTGAGCCCGGTCATCATCTCGCCCCAGACGCTCAAGGAAGTCCCCTTCTATACGCCGACGGATCTCGCGGCGATCAACATCGTGGGCTTCACCCCTGAGGCGATCGCCATCGGCCCGACGCTGCCCAACGTCAAGACGCTCGCCGACCTGATCGCGCTGTCGAAGGAAAGGCAGATCACGCTGTCGTCTTCGGGCACGGGCGGCCTGCCCCACCTGACGATCGAGTTGCTCATCCAGGCGACGAACGGAAAAATTACGCACGTGCCCTACAAGGGCGGCGGCCCGGCTGCCATCGATACGGTCGCGGGCCACGTCGATGGGATCGTCATGGATTTGCCGCCGCTGCTGGGGCTGATTCAGGACGGCCGGCTGCGGGCACTGGCGCTCACCAGCGACAAGCGCGTGGAATTTCTGCCCAATGTACCGACGGCGCAAGAGAACCTGCCGAACTTTGCGGTGGTGAACTGGCTGGGGATTTTCGCGCCCGCCAAGACGCCCAAGCCCGTGATCGACGAGATCAACGCGGCGATCATCAAGGTGGTCGCAAGGCCGGATGTTCAGCAAAAGCTCAAGAATGTGGCCATCCTGCCCTCCACGATGGAATCGCCCGCGGCCTTCCAGAAATTTGTGGTTGCTGAGTACAAGCGATGGGGCGACGTGCTCAAGCAGGCCAAGATTGAGCTTGAGTCACTACTGTCCCAACGTTTGGAACAGGTCTTGTTGAACAGGATGATTGGACGAGACAGCGGACTCGATAGGTCGTCCGAGTAATGTTTCGATCGCAGTCGTTTCAAACATGTTCAGGTCCAATACACGGAGAATTTCGTAAAGCGAATGTTTCAGATTCAAACGCTTTTTCATGATGGCAATCGAGACGTAGGTCGCAATGGCGACCCATATCTGCGTCTTGACGGCGTTTTCCGTCGTGCCATAAAAAGCTTTGATTCGGAGATGCTGCTTTATCCATTTGAAGAACAGCTCCACCTGCCATCGTTGCTTGTAGAGAGCGCAAATCGTGATGGCAGGCAGTGCGAAGTTGTTGGTCAGAAACTCGAACGTCTTGCCTGTTTCGAAGTCGATGAATGTGACGCATCGCAGCGGCTCGGGATAACGAGTGCTCGACAGAGCGCCAGCGAGTCGGACGTGGTGATCGCTGACCAATCCGATGGCCTTGCCAACTGGGAACGCCCGAATCAGATCCGACTGCATATTGTCTTTGGCACGCGTGACAAAGAATGCCCTGGCCGTGTGCAGTTTGTAGAGTCTGGCGAAGTCGACGTAGGCCTTGTCCATGACGTAAAACGCGCCAGCCTCGATGTAGCCTTGCTCGCAGAGCAGGTCGAGAACCTTGACGTCGTGCATCTTGCCGTTGCTGATGTGAATAAAACTGGGAATAGAACCCTTCAAATCCATCAACGTATGGAGCTTGACCGCAGCTTTGGTGGTCCGAAACGGCGCCCAATTGAACAGGCTCAAACACAGGTCTATCGTCGTCGAATCCAGCGCGTAGACCGTGGCTCCCATCAACGCGTTCAGCTCCGCATTCGTCGGCTCGTCGGCGTAAAGTGTACGAGCCGTTTTGATCAGGTGATGTGCCAGGTCCGCAAAAACTTCCCACGGTCTGACACGATTGGCGTTGGCCAGGGTGTTTCGAGAAATCGTTTTGCAACGCAAACCCATGCGATAAAAATTCTTGCGCTGAGCACGCAAATTGATCTCGATATCCCGCAACGATTCGCGAGCGGTCAGTTGCGCAAAGGCGAGAACCAAAAATTGATCCAAGCAACTGAAGTCCTGCACTTTGTGTTGCGCACGCCGCGATGCGACCATTCGGCTGAAAGCCTTCAGCGGCAAATAGGCCATCACTTGAGCGAATACCAATTGTCCGGATTGCATGACCATCCTCGCCAGAAAGCATCAGCGAATGATGACTCATCCAGAAAATCAGATTCAAATCGTGGACACGCGAAAGACAGGATTTATTCATGAAGATCAATAAGTTACCGCTGGTTTGCTCCAAAACGTTGGGACACTAGTGAGCTTGAGTGACATATTGCGGCAATCGAGTACTACCCGAAGGTGTCAGGTGACCACTTATGGAATGCCGGCTTAAGCCCGACCCCGCCCTGTAAGAAATTGAGAATCCTAGCCCATGATAGGCTGGCAACTCTTGACCGCATCGGCCGAAAGTCGTCAACGCCTATTCGCGGTCAGCATCGACATTAGTGCGCTCTCCGGATTCTGGGTCACCGTTTTGGGCTCAGAACGAAAACCCTAAATAATACTTTCGTCTGCAGCTCTCATGTTGACGCGCACCGTTTTCGGTTTGCGTTGCGGCATGACGCATCGCCGTGCGGCATTATTGGCGACGATTCGTATATAATATACAGTTGTGAGTAAATTTACTAACATATATGAAAACACCGTATTGCCGCCGTCACATCAAGACACTCCAAGCACGACTCAGCGAACCTCCGCGGTTCATGATCGTCATAGCTGGTCCGCGTCAAATTGGCAAGTCAACTCTTGTCCGGCAAGCCGTGGCACTGCGTCCCTCGACGTTCGTGGCAAGTGATCAACACCCTGCGGTACGTTTTAATCCGTTTTCTGATTCGGCGAGCACCACACAGCCAGAAGCAGGAGCAAAGCCGACCGGAAAGTGGATCATCGACCATTGGACTCAGGCCAGAACCAAAGCCCGATATTTGCCTTCAGGTCAGTGCCATATATTGGTTATCGATGAAATTCAGAAGATCCCGCGCTGGTCTGAGGTTGTGAAAGGATTATGGGATGCTGATCGAGCAGAAGGGGTGCCGCTGCACGTCGTTTTACTTGGGTCATCTCCTTGGCTCATGCAGAAGGGGCTGACAGAAAGCCTGGCTGGGCGATACGAGCCTATCCACATGGCGCATTGGTCCTACGGCGAAATGCAGGAGGCCTTCAACTTTTCCTTGGACGAGTACATTTATTTCGGGGGTTATCCAGGTGCGGCGGATCTGATTCGCGATGAAACTCGTTGGCGGCAATATGTCCGCGATTCCCTGATTAAGCCGAACATCGAAAATGACATCCTTCAGATGACGCGCGTCGATAAGCCAGCGCTGCTGAAGAACCTCTTTGAACTCGGTTCAGGTGCCTACTCTGGCCAACTCATTTCGCTGACGAAGTTGCTCGGGCAACTCCAGGACGCAAAAAACACCGTCACCTTAGCCCACTACCTAGACCTGCTATCACAGGCTGGATTGCTAACTGGATTGCAAAAGTATGCCGGGCAAGAGCATCGCCAGCGAGCA
>CAITPF010000306.1 GCA_903894155.1 uncultured beta proteobacterium
GTGATCCCCGAATGACTCTGGCGTGCTCGGTCGATGACAGGCTCGGCGAAATCGATCCCAACACCGAACGAAGGTTTCAGACTCGCAATAAGGTCGCCGCACCCGCACCCGAGTTCAAGGACGCGCGTGTCTTCAGGTATTAGGTTGCCGTAGATGTTCTTCAGCAACGCACGGTAATAGTCGCCAAAGGACTTCCTGCCGGCGCCAGTCAGCCGGGACCAGAAGTTACGCCGTGCCTGCTGGTACTCCTTGAATTCGTCGTGGAATGTCGATGTCATGGGCGGATTCTGTTTACGGCGTGTTTCGGGAAGTAGTCGCTTGCAGGGCGGGAGATTCCCCCGCCCCAGGGCGTATTGTAAGGCGCAGGGTCACAAGCCATTGCTGCACATGCGAAAATGTCGTATCCAGCGCCATCGCGCGTGCCCATCAATTGTCCATGAAGCAGCATCCTCCGCAAACCGGACCGGAAACCACCAAGTCGATCATTCTCTATAACCCGATTACGGGTACGGGACACTTCGACGCCTGGTGCGCACTGTTCTGCAACGCCCTGCAGCAGCGGGGCTGGCGCGTTTTCGCAATCACGCCCGACCGCGTGGCCGTGAGCGCCAACATCAGCAACGGGCCCTTCGAACAAGAACCGTCGACCGTCACGCTGGTTGACCGCAAGACGATATGTCGAGGGGGTATTCCAGTATTTTCGCCTTTTGCTAAGCAACGCGATCAGTTCCAGGCGACCTTGGCACGCCGGGCTCAATCTGCGTAGGACGATCTAGCTAGCGGGCGAAAGCCAGGTGCTATCCCGACGATCTTCGCGTCGGCCGTTGCGCTGCTCCAGCGCGTCGCGAACTTCGCGACCCGCTTCGCCGACGTGATCACCCACCCGCTTTTTAACAAGTTGCTCATTGTCAGCAGCACGAACCCGCTTGCGTTCGCTCGGGATATCGCGCTCGTGCGTCGCGCGTACGAACTTGATGATGCCGTCGTGTTGAATTTGTATATTGATCTTTATGTCGGGCATGCTGCGGCGTGGCAGGCTTTTGGCAAGATCATGACTCAGGAATGGGTTGGCCTTGGCATTGACCTGTCCAACTCGCTGCCAGAACCGCTTCTTGACGCCAGTAGCCGTTTGCGAAGAATCCTGTACATCAGCGAGAACACGATTCATTTCCCATTGCCCCCACAAAAGAATCTTGATTACATCTGGATTCCTGACGTCGCCAGCGTCATACTGCCCCCGGTGATGTCTGATCTCGCCAACCAAATCCGGCAAAGAGCAGGATCCAGAAAAATCGCGTTCTTAGGCGGTGCGATCGGCGGAACCAAGAACCTGAGCATCTGGTACGAGGCAATGGCGCTGTGCGATTCTGACGAGTGGTTCTTTCTTCAAGTGGGGGCAGTGAACCTGAGCACGCTCACCACCGCCGATCATCGGATGCTGGAAAAGACACTCGCTCGCAAGCCGGAAAACCTGCTGATTCTGGATCATTATCTGGAGGATGAGGGGTCATTCAACGAATTGATCGCCCTCTCCACTGTCATCTGGGGGCTCTACCGGGATTTTGACCGCAGCAGCAACATCCTGGCCAAAGCCGCATCCTTCAGGAAGCCCATCATCGTGAGCACGAATTACCTGATGGGCAAACGAATCCGCGATTACCGTATCGGACAAGACGTGGCCGAGACGGACCCCGCGGTCGTCGCCGAATCGCTGAATTACCTCGCGGCCAACAAGGTTCCAGACTCCTGTTTCGACCGGTACTTGAATGACTTTGGATTTCCGGCGCTCTCGCGGAAACTCGATGAAGCGCTGACTCAGATGATGGGGCAACCCTAATGGCCGGTCTCGACATTCCGCCCCCGGAATCCAGTGGCGCTCCGTTAGCTTGCGAGCGCGCCAGAGGCCCCCGTCAACGAGCCGCATCAGCGGGTCTATTTTTAGCTGGACTATTGCTAGTCGGGCTCTACCTTCCCGTGGGTAAACCCCTCTGGATCGACGAATTCCTGCAGTTCGCCCTCGGAGCCTTTGATTCAACGGCACAGATCCTCGCCATCATTCATGAATCGACGCGCTCAATCAACCACGGACAGACCGGGTTCTACATGCTCCTGGATCACTATCTTGTTCGTGTATTTGGCGCCAGTGCCTTTGCGCTGCGATTGCCAAGCGTGCTGTCCGCGATCTTCCTGATTTTTTGCGCGCTTTTTTTTCTCCGAAACAAGAACGTCGGTATCGTGGGCCGATTCGCGCTACTGGTGGCTTTGGCGGCACAGTCCAACCTGATGAACTATCTTGGCGAAGCTCGGCCATACCTGCCGCTGGCGGCGACCGTGGTGGGCACCCTCGCCTATTACGCCAGTCCCCTTGCGATGCGCGCGCGGCCCTGCGTTGTCGCAATTGGCTGGGGATCTGTCATCCTGGGCGCGCTGCTGCATCCTTACTTCGCGATCTACTGGTTCGCGATCATGGGCTTTTGCGTCTGGAGCGCATGGCTGACCGGCTCCGGATCACTAGAGTTCGCCGAAATCCGGCGCTTGATCAACCCAGCTCTGCTGATTGCCGGTCTGATTCTGATCTTCGCGCTTGGAAGCGTCACCTGGCTCCAGCGTCGCGAAACATCTTTTGACTTTGATCCTTTTCAATGGGTGACGCAAGGAATCTGGACCGAGTTCACCGCGTTCAGTCACTTCACCTTCATCCCGAACGCACGCATTTTTGTCGCCATCGCAGTGGCCATACCGGTCGTCTATATTTTGTCGCCGGCCAGGTTCAAGGAGGTGCTTCGTCCTTTCGTGTCACCAGCCACGCTACTCATCGTCGCGTTGCTGATATCGATTATGGTTAGCGCGGTTTCCTACACTCAGTCCTATTGGATATTGTCGCGGCAGTGGGTCGCCTCGCAAGCGCTTGTGCCGATAGCGTTCATCTGGTTTGCATCGGAAATCATTCACCAGGTTGAAACGCGCAGCCGTCTGCTCGCCATCGCCCTCGCGCTTGCCGGTCTTGCTTACCTCGCAGTGTGCGCCTGGCCGAGTGTGCACATGAAGGCAGGGCAACAGTGGGCGGCACTCCAGGCCATCGGACAGGCGCCGCCATCAGCACCCGTCGCCATCCCGGCAGAGGCCCCGAGCGACATGGCAGACTGGGTGCGCCTGGCCAATGAAAATGTCGCAACCGGCGGACCGGCATGGCCCGTCTTCCGCAAATTTTACGGTCGATAAGATCGGAAA
>CAITPF010000307.1 GCA_903894155.1 uncultured beta proteobacterium
CCGGTGATTCGGGAAGCGTGCAGTTCATGCGACGAATTGAACCTGAAGGAAGAATCAAATGAGACACCAGATGGAGTCCCTGATGCAGGCGATTGCGGCATCATCGCATGAGCGCCTGGATGCAGTTGCAAACAGCAAGGCACAAACGGCCAGAATGCTTCAGTCATTCGGTCGGGAAAGAATCGCCAACAGTCGGGAAATGAAAGCAACGCTCGCTGCCGGCTGCGCCGCGCGATCGGCTGCAGTGTGTCGATTGCTCGATGACGCGAGCGCCGAACGGGCAGCTTTCGCGAAATCGCTTCACCACATGGCACGCGTACAGCACAATGAATTGCTGAAAGATTGCAGGCTTCGCGGTCGTGAGGTCGCCAAGATGGTCGACGGCTTCCAGGCTGCGCGCAGCGAAATGGCCGAGGAGCTCCATGAGAGCCTGACTGCATCGATCCAAACGATCAAGTCCTGCGTTTCCGGCCTGCTCGTCTGGCGCGAAGGCCGGGTTCACTCGGGCGGACAGACCGTGCGTACGCCCACTGCGCGCAAGACTTTTGCGACGCTGCCCGAGCGCACACATGCCACGCAAAGTGCCGCCGTTGCCAAGGCCGATGCCGCCCTGCGCTGGGGGCAGGCGCCGTCGCCGCCCATCGCCAAGCAGCACGTCGCAGTCAAGAAGGCCGCCCCTCCAGCAACACCCGCCAAGAAGGCCGGGAAAAAGATCGCGGCCCCGGTGAAATCCGCCCGCAAAGCGGGACGAGCCGTCGTCAAGGCCAAGAAAAGATAGATCCGCAATACCGGATCCGAAATCGCGGATCCGCAAAAAGCCGACTGGACCGCGCCAACCGCACGACATCGTGCGACGGCGCGAGCCCGTTTGAGAGCATCCAGGAGCAGTTGGTATGAATCAAGCCGAAGAATTGACCGTTCTCACACTCGAGAAGAAGCCCGACTTCGTGGAGACCCCCTATATCCACGGAATCACCGGGAAGGCGCTGGACTACATCCGTGCGGGCTACCCGGTGCATTTCAGCGGGCCTGCCGGTACGGGGAAGACCGCACTCGCGATGCATGTCGCGGCGCAACTGGGGCGGCAGGTCATCCTGATCCATGGCGACGACGAATTCGGTAGCTCCGACCTCATCGGCGGGCAAACCGGCTATCGATCCACCAAGGTCATCGACAACTACATCCACTCCGTGCTCAAGCAGGAAGAAAGCGTCTCGAAGCAATGGGTGGACAACCGGCTCACGACCGCCTGCAAGTATGGGTTCACGCTCATTTATGACGAGTTCACGCGCTCGCGTCCCGAGGCCAACAACGTCTTGCTGTCGATTCTGGAAGAGCGTCTGCTCGAGTTGCCCGACGTTCGGCTGGGAGACGGGTATCTGCAAGTTCACCCCGAGTTCAGCGCCATCTTCACGAGCAACCCGGAGGAGTACGCGGGAGTCCACAAGACGCAGGACGCGCTGATGGACCGGATGATTACCGTCAAGCTCGGTCATCACGATTTTGAAACCGAAGTTGCGATCACGCAGGCCAAGTCAGGCCTGGACTGGAAGCAGGCCAAGGCGATCGTCGATATCGTGCGCGAGTTCCGGGCCCTGGGCGTCAACAACGCCAGACCGACCATCCGCGCCTGCATCATGCTGGGCCGCATTGTCGCCGGGCGCGGCGGCGTCGTCTCGGCCATTGACCCGGCGTTCCGGGAGCTCTGCCATGACGTGCTCAACGCCGACTGCGTGAAGGTGACCCATGAAGGCCAGGCGCTCGGATTGGAGCGGCTTGACGAGATCATGATGCGCTGCTGCCCGCCGCAGAGCCCGCCCGTACGCGTTGTCGCCACGACGGATGGGACCGCAAGCCCAGCCCTTCAACGCGTGAAATGATTGCCGGAGAATCCATCATGAGCAGAGACCAGCGCAGTGTCCAGCATATCAAGACGCTTTCGGGCATGCTTGATCAACGTCGCAGCAGGACCTCATCGGGTGCCTTGCTGGAAATGTCGATGCTCGAGATGGAAAAGCAGCGACTGATGCTCGAGGTGCAACGGGCCGAGCGCCGTGCGGGGGAAATCAGCGCCCGGCTGCTTGAAATCCATACCAAGTCGCTCAGGCTCCAGACGTTTGTCGAGAAAGTCAGTGCGCCGCCCGGGCAGTCGCCCGCGACGATGGTTCCCGGCACACCACTCAAGATCCACTCGATGCCGGCGAACAAAATGAAAAGCAGGCAACTCACGTATTGAAAGGCAGCGAACATGAATACCGTAAAAAGGGCAGGCTCGGGGTGCTACCTGTACGCAGTGCGCGATTCGGGTTCGCCCGTTCCTGAAGGCCTGACGGGCGTCAATGGTGCGACGGTGTACGCAATCGACTATGGGCCGATTGCCGCGCTGGTGAGCGATATCCTCGAGAAGCGCGTGCGGCCCGAGCGCAAGAACCTGGTTGCGCATCACGCGGTCGTCAAGCGCCTGATGGAAGATCAAACGATCTTGCCCATGGCGTTCGGAACGATCGCCGACAACCGGGAATCCATCGTCGATATCCTCAAGGAAAGCGAGGCGCTGTTCATCGAGCAACTGGAGCGGGTGCGCGGAAAAGTCGAAATGGGTCTGCGGGTCGTTTGGGACGTGCCCAATATCTTTGAGCATTTTGTCAAAAGCCATGTGGAGCTCGCCGAGTTACGTGATGTGTTGATCGGTAAACAGCGTGGTCCGAGCCAGGACGACAAGATCGAGCTTGGCCGGCAGTTCGATCGACTCCTGGCCAGTGACCGGGATCGCTACACCGAGTCGGTGAGCAAGGTGCTGTCGTCCGTGTGCGCGGAAATCGTTGAAAATCCGCCGCGCGATGAAAAGGAAGTGATGCACCTCGCATGCCTGGTGGACCGCAGCATGATGAAGAGCTTTGAGGATGGCGTCTTCAAGGCCGCCGGGCTCTTCGACAATTCCTACTCCTTCGATTTCAACGGCCCCTGGGCGCCGCATCACTTCGTGAACGTGACTGTCGATGCCTGAGAGCGGCCATGTTTCTGATCGATGACATTCTGTTTTCACCCGTCAAGGGTCTGCTGTGGGTCTTCAAGGAAATCCACGACATCGTCGACCAGGAAAAGGTGGACGAACGCGAGAACATCACGCGATCGCTCAGTGAGCTGTACCTGAAGCTCGAAGCGCAATCGATCAGCGAAGCAGAGTTCGACGCGCAGGAAAAGGTGCTTCTCGATCGGCTCGATGCGCTCGACCTCAGTGAGGAAGACGACGAAAGCGATGAAGGTGACGAAAGTGACGAAAGTGACGAAGGTGACGAAGGTGACGGAGGTGACGAAGGTGACGGAGGTGACGAAAGCGACGAAGGTGACGAAGGTGACCGCTCCGGCCGCATTGAGAACGATGGCGGGGCTGACGATGACGCGATCGTTCGTGCGGACGATGACCGCTAGGTTGGCGCGCTAGCCGACAGAATAATGAAGTAAAGGACTCCAAATGAACACGACCGAAGCAGAAACCACCACGGTAGACGTGGAAATCCGAGTCCCGGCAGAGCGGAAGATCCGCACGCCAAGGGCCAAGACCGTGGTTGTCGCCGTCGCGGCACCCGAGCCGGATCCCAATGCGGCGTCCTACTTTGCGCTCAATCGCCTTCTCGCGATGGCCCAGCGCTATCGCAGCCAGGGCAAGCTGCGCGAGGCGCTTGAAATGTGCTGGGAAATTACGGACGACTATCCCGACAGCCCGGCGGCCGCGGCAGCGAAGATCACACTGCTGGAGCTGGCAACCGCCTACGAAAACAACGGTGCGCCCCGAATGGCGCGCAGTATTTTCGAACGACTTGCCGCGCTGGAGGAATGAACCTTGCCAAACGATCTTGACCTCGGTCGTGATCGCACCTCGCTTTGCGAAGTGCTTGATCGCGTGTTGAATGCGGGCGTCGTGGTCGTCGGGGAGGTCGTGATTTCGGTGGCGAACGTCGACCTGATCTATCTCGGTTTGCAGCTGACACTGACCTCGGTTGAAACGGCCCAACGGCGAAGCCGGGAGCGCAGCGCGGGTGAAGATGTCGTTCTGGTCGCGGAGCAGGCATGAAATTCGAAATCCCCTTTTCGACGATCGACGACGCTGGCAAGGCGACGTCTGTCGGAATCCCGGCGCAGATCAGGCTTGACCCCGATAACGTGCGCAAGGGCCTCGGTCAGCTTGTGCTGACCGTGGTCGAGCTGGTGCGCCAGTTGCTGGAAAAGCAGGCAATCCGGCGTGTTGAAGCGGGCTCGCTGACCGACGAAGAGATCGAGCGGATCGGTCAGACCTTTCTTGAGCTGAACAAGCAGCTTACGTGGCTCAAGGAGGAGTTCGGACTCACCCAGGAAGACCTGAACCTGGATCTAGGCCCTTTGGGTAAGCTTTTGTAGGCAAGCAGCACGGAGACTGGATATGAACATGGAAGCAACCCCCAAGCGGAATATGGCGCACTCGGTCAATTCCTCGACACTCGCCGACGTCCTCGAGCGGATTCTTGACAAAGGCCTGGTGATCGCCGGGGATATCAAGATCAAACTGGTCGACATCGAGCTTCTAACCATTCAGATTCGCCTGCTCGTTTGCTCTGTCGACAAGGCCCGCGAGATGGGCATCGACTGGTGGACGACCAATACGTACCTGAGCTCAAACGCGAATGCCGACAAGGCGTTGGTCGATACCCTTAACGCGCGCATTGCGAAGCTTGAGGCCGATGCGAAGGCGGCGGCAGTCGCGCCCGCAGGCGCTGCGATCTGACGCTCGTCGATTGGCCGCCGTGCCTGGCGGTTGCCGGATAGGGCAGAGGGCTCGTGATTACCCCGAATCGATCATGACGCAAGCGCCTACGATTTCGAGGATTTCGAGCGAATCCAGTTTTTTGCCTTGCGTGCAACGCGCAGGGCGCCAGACGGCAACAGGCGATGCACCGCCTTCGGGGGCGCAACGTCGCTATGCGAGCTGCGCTGGATCACCAGCGATCGGCTCGACCGGAAGGTCAGCACTTGCGGGTGATCCCGCATGAAGTAGTTATAGGCGGCATCGATGTGCATCGGGCCGCCGCCGGAATGCCCCACCGGACGCGCAAGGGCATCCTCGAGGTATGCCACCAGGGGCTTGAGCACGCGCTGGTTGACTGCGTAGGCGTGCGTGCACATCAGCCAGTCGTCCTTTGGGATCCAGTGCAAGGGCCCGGGAATGGCGGGCAGCATGACGTGCCCCGGATACAGGAAATCCCAGTCGTCGCTCCTGCAAAGATCCAATAGTGCATCTGCGTGTTCGATCTCGCGGGTGAACAAGGCGTCGTCCTCGAAGACCATCAGATGCCTCGTGCCATCCTCAAGGGCTTCGCGCAGCACCTGCAGATGGCTCAGGTAACAGCCCCGGGCGCCAACAGAGGGAAAGCCGGCCGCCTCGGCGGGCCTGATCGCGTCAAACATGCGCACGGGCCCCTCGCCCACCGTCAGGCCGATACGGGTCATTTCGTTGCCAATTTCCGCACGGCGGTCGAGCCGCTCCGGCAGGCTGATCACGCGAATTGAGTCGAAAGCTGAAAACATGGCGAAACATCTACCGAAATGCAAATTGGTTTTTACCGCGTAGCGGTCTATTAGACTCCAAATTGAAGTCGTGCTGCGGACAAACCAGGCGGCTCAGCGAGTCATCGACCATCGGGTTTGCCGTGAATCGCATACCGATCCCGACCGGATTGCTTGGCAACGTACATCGCCTTATCTGCCATATCAATCAGATCCTCCGTCTGACTCCCTTCGGTCACGACGGTGCTGGCAATTCCGATGCTGACCGTGATTTTCGGAGACTTGCCTTCACCGAAATCAAGCCTGATCGCACGTACCGCCGCCAGGATCATGTTGGCGAGATAGATGGCCCCTTGCTCGTCGGTATCGGGCAACACGACGGCAAACTCCTCGCCGCCCCAGCGGCAACAGAGGTCAAGAGGCCGGTTGGCGCACGTCACAATAGCGTGCGCCACCGCAACCAAAGCGTCATCCCCGTGGTCGTGACCATATTCGTCATTAAAGATCTTGAAATGATCAATGTCGATAAACAGTGCGCTGATCCGCTGCGCTGCCCGCATGGATGACTTCCACAGCTTTGGAAACTCCGTATCAAATGCACGACGATTCCTGATTTGAGTCAATTCATCGGTGAGTGAAGCCATCTGCGCCCAGCTCATCGCCAATGTCTTGAGATAGAAGCGCCAAATGACGATGGTGATTCCGACAAATGCCAGTAACAAAGTCGCAATCAACGACCGGTATTCCCTGACGAAGCTCGCGATCACCGCGTCTTTCGACACGGATACGCTCGTTTCCAGCGCATGAATGCTTGATACCGCCCAGCCCACATACGAATCGTGGGCAAGCGCCGTCGAGGCGGGAATCGCAATTGCATCGCTGCGTCGTCCATCCGCGACAATGAATTCATGGATATACGCGGCCTTATCCGCTTCGATGTCGCTTTGAGCCCTCGGCGCAGGATACAGAAACGCAACGTTGCCGTTCCCGATGTGAACGACAATTTGCACGTCCGACAAATGGTCGATCGATACGGCCAGGGCGGCCGCCATCTCGTTGGCGAGCACCTGCTGAACAAGTACCCCGCGAAATTTTCCCTCCCTGTCGATCAGCGGCCTGGCGATGTGAAAGGTGAGCAGCCCCGTGGTTCTTGCAATGACCAGATTTCCAATGGAAAACGGGTTTTTGGGATTATTTTTCAGGGTTTGGAAATAGAGGCGATCGGCTAGATTGATCTGGGCGTCCGGGATCCCGGCACTTGTGGCTTGAAGCAACCCATTCTCGTCCACGTACATCGTCAATAGAAAGGCATCGTCCGTGACGAAAATGCTGAACGTTTTACGCTGGGAAGCCAGGATCTCGTGGGCGAGCCCGGGCGTGAGCCGCCCTTCATCGAGGGCCCGCGTCACGATGGGCAGGGATACATCCAGTAGCTTGGTGACGTCAATGAGGCGATTTTCAATCTGTACGTTGGTGACGTTGGCTTCGCGCGCCAGCTCGGCATTGACGCGTTTCACGTAAGCATCGAAGTCGGCGTGAACTAACAACGCCGACGCGACCCCGCCAATGAGCATGACCAGGCTATAGAGCAGGAGATATTGACGTCGAATCGTTTTGTAAACAGTCAGCATGATCTGGATTACTGTTCTGGCTTGCGATTGCAGTCCCTTGTCCGGATGAACATCATAACCAGATTTGGATCAAACCGATCGTCCGTCGATCCGGGGAATATCTGAATTCAGGCCCATGGCATCAACTTATCCGTTGGTTGGACGGCGCTGGTACATCAGCGTGGCCGTCATTTCCTGCACGACCTTGTCATGCTGATTCACGATTTCGCGATGGAAGGTGACCACGCCCCGATCCGGGCGGCTTGTTTCCTTCTTGGACACCACCCGTGATCGCATGCAGATCGTGTCACCGTGCCTGACGGGCGCAAGCATCTTCCAGCCATCGATTTGCAGCAGCGCCAGCAGCGTGCCATCGTTGATGCCACTGGCGTATTGCAGGCCACCGCTGATGGCGTACACCAACGGGCCGTGGGCCACGGGTTCGCCGAATGTCGTCTCCTTGCAGTACTCGAAATTGGAATGAATTTCGTTGAAGTCGCCCGACAGGCAGCAGAAGTTGACAATGTCTGTCTGCGTGACCGTCCGTTGCGGTGTGACGAACGTTGCGTCAAGCTCAAAATCCTCGAAATACAACCCGCGCTTTTTTGATCCCTGCATGACATGATCTCCAATTGGTCCGATTTCGAAAGTGTCCGGTTCAATGACTGACCGGTCTAAATTCCGCTCTGCCTTTCAGCTGTTCGTTCGGGAAAATGTTTTCACCCCTACTGCGCAACGGTCTGGCCATCCATCACGACCAATGCATCCACGGCCGTGACGCCCGCAACCTTGAGCATGAGCGGATTGACATCGATTTCAGAACACCGGGCGCCGTCGCCTACGGCAAAATTCGACAGCCTCACCAGAGCGTCGGCCATCGACTTCACGTCGCGCACCGGAAGCTTGCGAAACCCATCGAGCAACGGAAACTTCCGCAGAGACCTGATCATGTCCGTCGCTTCATCGTGCGTCACGGGGGCGAGCGCAACGGCCACATCTCGCGTGAGCTCAAGATCGATGCCGCCAAATCCGCACATCACAAGCGGCCCGAATTGCACATCCCGCTTGAACCCGATCATCATTTCAACCCCGTCGGTCACCATTTCCTGAACCAGGAATCCGTTGATCGCGACCGGCTGCCCCGACTTCGCGCTCAGTTGGCTGACCACGTGCAACAGTTCGCCAAATGCCTTGCGCAGAGCAGCCTCATCGGTCAGGCCAAGGCGAATCACGCCGGCCTCGGTCTTGTGGGGCAGCGTGGATGAATCGACCTTGAGCGCAACCGGGTAGCCAAGCGACTGCGCAGCGGTGACCGCCTGCTCGGCCGTCTGCACCAGCGCTTCGCGCGTTACGGGCACGCCGATCCCGGCGAGAATATTCTTGGAAGCGCTTTCGCTCAGGGTGCCCGATGCTGATTCGATCGCCGACGGCACGGCGGCCTGTGACGTTGCGGCTACTGCAGGTTTCGACTGGATCCGCGCCAAAAGGCAATCACGGTTTCCGTAGTACGCGATCCAGGATTTCAGCGCCTTGATACAGCGCATCATGGATCGGAACATCACGATCTTTTCCGATGCATCGTAGACCTCGCTGCCCGGGCCCTGGTGCCATTCATTGACCCAGACGAGGCAGACCGGCTTGTCCAGTGTCGAGGCCAGATCGGAAAGATACTGGGCGCGCTCGACCGTTGCCGGCTTGTTCGCCGACATCATGGGCACCACGATCGCAGCGAAATTCGGGTCATCGGCGAACGCCTTGATGCAACTTCCGTACATCTGCGCATTGCGCAAGGACTCGGCCGTCAGGTCGCATGGATTGGCCGTTGAGCCGAAGTGCGGGATCACCGCGGCGAGCTTCTCGGAGGTCGCTTTTTCGGGCGGCGGCAAGAGCACGCCAAATTCAGCGGCCTTGTCGGCCGCCATGATCGCCGCGCCGCCGGAGCTTGCCATGATCCCGATTCCATCCGTCACAGGCTTCGATGCCCTGGCGAATAACAGCGCCGTTTCAAGCAGCTCTTCCCAGTTGTCGATGACAACGACACCGGCCTTGCGAAACGCCGCCATATAGGCTGCATTGGATCCGGCCAGCGTGCCGGTGTGCGACAGTGCGGTGCGCTGAGCGATCTCCGTATTGGCCAGCTTATAGATCAGCAGCGGCTTGCCCGCTGCCAAAGCCCTTTGTGCCGCCTCAAGCAACCGGGCCCCGTCGCGCACGCCTTCGAACAGACAGGCGATCACCTTTGTCCTGTCATCCTCGACGAGGTAGTTGATCATGTCGCACACATCGACGTCACAGGAGTTGCCTGGCGCAAGGTAGTGTGTGAACCCAATGCCTCGCTCGGCAGCCTGCAGCACGCAGTACCCCAGCGCGCCGCTCTGGGAGACCAGGCCGATGGTGCCCGGGTGGATCGGCATCTCATTGAACTTGGGCATGAAGGTCAGCCCCAGCTTGCTGGTGAAGTTGATGATGCCAACGCAGTTGGGGCCGAACACGCGCATCCCGGATTGCGCGGCGATCTTTGCGATGCGCTGCTGGATCGCGACAAGCGCTGGCTCACCGACTTCGGCAAAGCCCGCAGAGTAAATGACCATCCCGCCCACGCCAAGCGCAGCGGCCTGGGTGACCAGCGGCTCGACCTGCTCCATCGGTACGATCACAACGACGCAGTCAGGTACCTCAGGCAGCGCCTCCAGCGAGGGATAGCAGGGCAATCCCCGGATGGTCTGGTACTTGGGGTTGATCGGATAGACCCGCCCCCCGTAACCGATGTCGATATTCTCGAGCGTTTTGAATCCGAACGAAGCAGGCGATTCGGAGGCACCGATGACGGCGATGCTCGCCGGATCAATCAGGCGGCGCATGTCCGTGCGCCCGAACAACTGGTGACGGTTGGGAACGTATCCCTGGATTGTCTCTTCGCTCATGATGCCGCCACGTATTTTAGCCAGCGGCCGCCGTCGACCACCATGTTTTCGCCGGTCATGTAGGAGCCCAGGTCAGACGCAAGGTAGACCGCGGCGTTCGCGATATCGGCTTTTTTCCCGAAGCGGCCCAGGATCGTTTTCTTCTTTTCCAGTTCGCTGCGACCGGTCTCCTCATACAGACGCGCAACGCCCACGGTGTCTTCAATGGGCCCCGGCGAGATCGTGTTCACCCGGATATTGTCGGGACCCCACTCGACCGCAAGCGCGCGCGACAAGGAAAGAACACCCGCCTTGGCGGCACCCGCGTGTGCGGCGCCGGGCCAACCCGTGATCGCCAGCATGGTGATGATGCTGATGATGGAGCCGCCAAACGCGGATTGCTTAAGCGCCGGATACGCCGCGCGACAACAATAGAACGTGCCGTTCAGGTCAATGTCGATCACGGACTTCCATCCGTTAGGGGATAGCTGTGCGGTCGGGCAAAAGAAATTGCCCGCTGCATTGTTGACCAGAATGTCGAGCGCCCCGAAATGGCCGACCGTACCCGCGATCCATGACTCGACCGTGGCGTAGTCCCGCACGTCGCCCTGCAGCGCAAGCACATCCGTGGATTCGGCGCGCATCTGCGCAACCGCGCCATCAAGGCGCTCCTGGCTGCGTCCGGTAATCACGATTTTCGCGCCCATTTGCCCGTACTTTCGTGCGATCTCAAGGCCGATTCCACCCCCGCCGCCCGTAATCAACGCCACCCGCCCTTTCAATGTATCGCCTGCAAACATGATGCTTCCTTCTTCCTTTATCCGAATGCCTGAATCCGATGGTTCGTGCCCGATGTCGCGCGTCGTCCGTCCTGATCCCGCGCGCCCGTGTTTAATCCACCGTCGCGCCCGACTCCTGGATGAGCTTGGCCCACTTCGGGATATCTTCCTTGATGACGGCGGTGACCAGCTCCGGCGTGCTACCGACCGGTATGCCGCCCATGCCTTCGATTTTTGCCTTGAAGTCCGGGGAATTGATGATGCCGACGATCGTCTTATTCAGCTTGTCGACAATGTCGCGTGGTGTTCCCGCTGGTGCCATGACGCTGTACCACGCGGCGAAGTCATAGCCTGGCAGGCCTGACTCCGCAATCGTGGGGACGTTGCCGATCGCGGGAACCCGCTTGATCGACGTCACGGCGAGCACCTTGATGCGCCCGGAGTCGATATACCGCATGCCGGCAAGCACACTGCAAAAGACGATCGGAATCTGCCCGCTGATGATGTCGGTCATCGATGCGCCATCGCCCTTATAGGGAATGTGTGTCATTTGAATTCCGGTCATCACCTTGAGCAATTCGCCGGCAAGGTGGGAGCTCGTGCCATTGCCGCCCGAGCCGAAACTCAACTCGTTCGGTCTGGCCTTGACGTACTCGATGAACTCGGCAAAGTTGTTCACGGGCACGCTCGGGTGTACCGCGAGCATGTTCGGCAGGTACGTAAACAGCGTGATCGGGGCGAAATCCTTGAGCGGATCGTATGGCAACTGCTTGAACAGCGTCAGGTTCCCCGCGAGCGGGCCGGTCGTGGTCAGCAACAGCGTGTAGCCGTCGGGTGGCGATTTCGCGACGACATCGGTGCCGATATTGCCCCCTGCGCCGGTGCGGTTCTCGACCACCACGTTCTGGCCAAACTGCGCGGTCAGGCGCTCGGCCAGCGCCCTGCCCAGCGTGTCCGTCGGGCCGCCTGCGCCAAAGGGGATGATGAGCCTGATGGGCTTGGTCGGGTAAACGGCTGCGTGTGCCGCGGGCAAGGCGGCGCCTCCGATCGAAGCAAGCATTCCGCCCACAAAGCGTCTTCTGTTGATGGATCCCATGTCCTGCTCCTCCTGTTGTCTTGACTGCCCGGCTGTTGTAGACCGACAGCACCTTTTGCATATTCGGTGATCAATAAACATCGCTGGCTTACTGATCTACTGATCAACTGATCTACTGATCTACTGATCTGTTGATCTACTGAAATTTACTGATTTACTGATTTACTGATTTACTGATGTACTGATGTACTGATTTTCTGATTTTCTGGTTTTCTGGCTTACAGATTACGGACTCCGTGGCTTACTGACTCGTGGTGTTGCTCAGGATCACCGTGCAATTCGAAGAAAGGATTCCTCCTTCGTTATGCACCAGGGCGATCTGCGCGCCTTCGACCTGGCGCGCCCCGAGGCCGCCGCGCAGTTGCCGCACCGCTTCGATGATTCCAAACAATCCGCCGGCCGCCCCGGCGTGCGCATGCGACATCATTCCGCCGTGCGTGTTGATCGGCAGCGTGCCGCCGATACGTGCATTGCCGCTCGTAAACAAATCGGCACCTTCGCCGGCTTTGCAAAAGCCGAGGTCCTCGAGTTCCGTGATCGGAACGATCGAGAAGCAGTCGTAGAGTTCGGCGAGGTCCACGTCCCTGGGGCCGAGCCCCGCCATGGCGAACGCGGTCGCACCAGATTGCCGCGTTCCGAAATCTGTCAGGCTTGGTGCACACATCAAGTGTTCGTGCGTGTGGAACTCGCCCACCCCTGAGAGGTAAACCGGCTTTGACCTGAGATCCTTCGCACGATCGGACGATGTCACGATGATCGCGCCGCCGGCGTCGGAGAGCAGGCAGCAGTCATAGATTTTCAGAGGATCCGCGATTAGCTTCGAAGCCATCACCTGCTCGATTGTCAGCGGTGTCTTCATGTGCGCGTTCGGGTGCAAGAGCGCATGCGTGCGGCTATTGACGGCCACTGCGGCAAGCTGCTCCTGCGTCAGACCGTACTGGTGCATATACCGTCGTGCGATCATCGCGTAGAACGCCGGGATCGACGACCCATAAGGCTGTTCAAAATAGGGGTGACCGACTGCCGTCAGTGCCGAAACAGCCTCATCGCGGGTCTGCCCGGTCGCCCGGTTTTCTCCCGCGCAAATCAGCACGGTATTGCACTGACCCATCGCGATCGCGTCGGCCGCATGCTTGACCATGACAGCGGGCGAGGCGCCGCCTGCGACGATGGAAGAGTTGAACCTCGGGCGGATTCCAAGGTATTCCGCAAGCACCGTACCGAGCATGAAATATGGCTCGGTAAAGGAATAGGCGGTCAGCACGCCATCAATATCGCTGACCTTCAGGCCCGTTTCTTCAAGCGCCCGCATGGCTGCCTGGGCGTTCAGGCCCAGCCCGCTCATATTCGGAACCTTGCCGATTTCGGATTCGCCCACGCCCACGATCGCCACCTTGTTGCGCAAGGCCTTCAGATCGGAATTCGAAGTCGTATTGGGCAGACTCATTTCTGTTCTCCGCCGGACGAACCCTTCGCGCCCGACCCGGGAGCACGACGGAACTGCGGCACCTTTGCGGATTCGCCCCGTTGCTCGAAGCAAACCTGCACCGGGTCGCCGATTTGTACGCAGAGCGCATCGTCGCCGACGATGTTCGTGATCATCTGGACCCCTTCCGCAAGATCGATCATGGCCAGGACGTAAGGCACCCGATCGCGGAACTCCGGGACCGAAGCGCGATGAATGACCGAGTAGCTGTGCACCACGCCCGCGCCGCACGCCTCGATCCATTCGAGGTCAGTGGACCAGCATGACGGGCACATATAGCGCGGCATGAAATGGGTCTTGCCGCATGCATTGCATTTGCGCAGGACCAGGCGGTCTTTCGCCGCGCTTTCCCAATAGAACGCGGAGTCCGGGTTGGAGACAGGTATCAGTGGATTGAGTGCCATGGAGGTTCGTCCCTAGTATTTGTCTGATTTCCTGACGGCTTCGGGAAACTTCGCCGCACGTTTTTCGATCGCTGCAGTCAGACCCTCGTGAAACTCGGGGTTCGACATGGCCATCACTTGTCCGAAGCCTTCGTACGCAAACATGTCGTTCATGGAGGTCTCGAAGCTTCGGGCCATCAGGATCTTGGCAAGCCCCATCACCTCGGCCGGGCCCTGTGCGAGCCGCTTCGCCTCGGCGAGGCCTTCCGCGAACAACTGATCGTCGGCCACCCTTTTTTTCGCAAGACCCCAGTCGACAGCCTGCGCCGCATCCATGGTTTCGTTGCCGAAGATGAAGTTCTTCGCCCGCGCCATGCCAACCAGGCGAGGCAACTGATACATCATTCCCACATCGGGGATGACCCCGAGGCGAAAAAATCCTGCGACGAACTTTGCGCTTTCGCCCACGATCAGCACATCGCCGGCGAGCGCCAGGCCCATGCCGCCGCCAACGGCATGGCCGCGCACGCCGATCACCACCGGACGATCCAGCGTCATCAGGGGGATCAGCCAGCGACTCAATCCCCGGAACCGTCTGTGCACCTGCCAGGGCTTGCAGTTGTTCTGCAGCATGCCCAGGTCTCCGCCCGCGCAGAATGACGGGCCGTCTCCGGTCAGGAATACTGCCCTGACCGAGGGGTCTGCATCGATTTGCGCAACGGCTTCGCCGATTTGCTGTCGCATCTCGGCAGTCAGAGAGTTCCGGTTTTCGGGGCTGGCGAGACGAACGATCATGACGTCGCCGTCGCGTTCGGTTCGCACGCACTGCCCGGGCTTGCCAGGCTGGTTGTCATTTTCGGATTTCATTTCACCTCGCCTCTGTTTGATTGCCGTTCAGCCGTTCAGCCGATCGGCGCCCTGCATTATTTTGGTCTTGGCGTTCCGACGCGGTCGTCAACCGACAACTCGCCCTCGTCGGCAATCCGCCTTGAAATCTTTTTCGCCGCGTCCTTTACGGCGGCACTGATGCGCGCGAGTTCTTCGTCGCTTACGATCGCCCGCGGGAACAGGGTGGTTACGCTCGCCACGATTTCGCCGCCCGGCGTCAGAACGGGCGCGGCGACAGACCACACGCCCGGCAGGCTCTCCTCGCGGTTATAGGCAACCCCGGCCTCGCGGATCTGAGCGAGTTCCTTGCGAAACTCCCGCACCGAGGTGATTGTCTTTGGGCCAACCTTCGGCAGCTTTCCGTTCGTCACGTACGCCTGCAGGCAGGATTCCAGGATTTCAGGGCTTCCGTAGCTCAACAGCACTTTGCCGGAGGCGGTCGAATAGCAGGTGCGTCGCGCGCCCGGCTCGACCGCCACCTGAATGTGTCGGGTGCTTTCAACGCAACAGGAGATCAGGATGTGCGTGCCATCGAGCACCGCAAGGTGCGAGGCATGGCCAACCGCCGAGACGAGCGCGCGCAAATCAGGCAGCGCCAGGTCGTTGAGGGCGCTGCGCCTGACAAAGATCTGCCCGAGTTCGAAGAGCCGCCTGCCGACACGGTAACGCCGGGTCGCCGGGTTCACCTCCAGGTAGCGACGCGCCCTGAGCGTTGCAGCCAGCCGCGAGGCAATGCTCTTGTGCATGGACAAAAGCTCTGCCAACTCGGTCACGCTCAGTTCCGGCCGGTCAAGCGTAAAGCAGTCGAGAACGTCGAGCGCTTTGTCGACGGTTTTGATTGTCCCCAGACATCCCTCCGATGACTCGAAGAATTATTATTTTCTGAAATATGAAGTTGCTGATACAGCAACTGCGTTGCGTATTGCACAAGCCATTGGACGATCGTATTTGAGACTTGTCAAGAGATAGCCGGTTTGTTTCAGTTGCATCAGTATTTTGCGATTAACCTCACAGGGAGGCTAATGCGATTAAGCGATGCGGTTGTCGCGGCGTCGGATCGCACGGAGCCTGACGTCGCCTCGCCTGATCGCGGGGGCGAGCGCCTCGCGGCGCACTGGATGTATCGACATGCTGTCTGGATCGAAGTGCCCGAGAGCTCGCAGCGCTTGCCTGTGTGCGTGTCTTTTACTGATCGCGACGAGTCGGGTTCAGGCCCAGTTTGTCGCTGGCCAGCAGTTCTACAACCAGCAGGCGCTCTCAACCATTAACGCCCTGGGCGCCTACACGCAGGGGTACTCGGGCAACGGCGTGACGATTGGCGTCGTCGATAGCGGGGTCGATCCTAATCACATTGCTGTCAGCAGCGCCCTTGTGGCGGCAATGGGCTGGAGCAGGACAGACTCCGAAAACGTCATGGTCAACAACTGGGTCAGCCAGACGGGCACCAGCAATTTTTCAAGTTTTATCAACGACCTGGCGGCGGGC
The DNA here is from genome assembly GCA_903894155.1 of uncultured beta proteobacterium. Classification (GTDB taxonomy): domain Bacteria; phylum Pseudomonadota; class Gammaproteobacteria; order Burkholderiales; family Burkholderiaceae_B; genus Zwartia. Next base: position 16,172 of record CAITPF010000307.1, read on the forward strand.
GGCAACTCAGTCGCAGGGCACGGGACGTTTGTCACCAGCATTGCGGCCGGGCGCCTTAACGGCGTCTCGTCCGCCGACAACATCATGGGGGTTGCCTATAACGCCAACGTGGTGCTGGGCCAGTACGTCTTCAGTCAGTTAAACGATGCGAGAACCGAGGTCATCGCCGTCGGCCTGAACCCAGACCAGGTCGCCCAAACGATCAATTTTGTCAGTTCGCGCGGTGTCAAAGTCATCAACAACAGTTGGGGCGAGGATTACGCCCCCGCAAACCTGCCTAAATCAATGACTATCTCGATGAGGGAGTACGTCGACGAAAATGGCGGCATCGTCGACGCGCTCAAGCGAGCCCAGGATCGCGGGGCGGTCATCGTGTTCGCGGCGGGAAACGACGGATTGCCGTTCCCGACGGCGCCCGCGACCCTGCCGAGCGTTGATCCGGCGGTGGAACAGAAGGGCGGCTGGATCGTTGTCGCCGCGACGACCAACCGGGGCATCAATCCAGCGACGGGGCAAATTGAAATGGCACGGGGAGGCATTAAAGAGTCGACCGGTCTGCCCTACTACACGAACTATTGTGGCGAGGCGATGATGTATTGCATCAGCGCCCCAGGCGGGTTACTGGTGCCCAGCGTTGCTCAGGGCGATGTGGGGATGGGCGGGGCCCTGGCCGACACCACGGCGGGCTACGGCCGTAACGAAGGCACCTCCTTCGCGGCTCCCGTTGTCACCGGCGCGGTAGCGCTCGTCGCCGGGAAGTTTCCCTGGATGACCGCCCAGAACCTCGGCGTCACGATCCTGACCACCGGCACGACGGCGGCAAACCCCAGCCCGACCTGGGGTCGGGGGTTGCTCGATGTCGGTCGGGCCATGAACGGCCCGGGCATCTTTGAGCAGGATTTCAACGCCAACGTGACCGCCGGCTATCGATCAACGTTTGGCAACGACATCTCGGGCACGGCCGGGTTAATCAAGGACGGGGTCGGCACACTGATCATGGCCGGCGCCAATACCTACTCCGGCACCACCCATATTTTGAACGGTACGCTGGGTCTGTCGGGGCGTGGCGCGATTTCGCAATCCTCAAGCGTGCTGAACTCAGGCGTCCTGGACCTCACCAACGCCAGCCCCGTGGTGACCCTTGCCAATACCTACACGCAGACAGCGTCCGGCGTATTGGGCCTGGGCGTGCGACCAGGCCAGGGTCAGCAGTTGCTCATCGGCGGCACCGCGTCGCTCGCGGGCGTGCTGGCCGTGCAGGGCGCAGCCGGCGTCTACACTCCCGGCCGATTTACGCTCCTTTCGGCTGGCACGATCGCGGGTCAGTTCGACGCGTTTTCCACCAATATCGGCGATTACACCTCCTTCAAAACGTACCAAAGCTACGGCGGCAACAATATCTTCCTGAACATCGTGCGCCCCTACGCCGACACCGTCGTCGAGAACAGCAACGCCGTGTCCAGGGGTGCCGCACAGGCGCTTTACGACATGGCCGGCACGCCAACCAGCATCAACGGCGCGATGGCGCCCGCGCTGAATGCGTTGAACGCCATGGGCGGCGCCGCACAGTCCAACGCAATCCGCCAGACCTTGCCGGTGTTTCTGGGTGGCGCGTCGCTTGCAACGTACAACACGCAGCGCGCCTTTCAGCAAACGATCATGGCGCGCATCGACAATATTCGTGGCGTGGAATCCGGCGACTACTTTGCCTCGGACCGCAGCATCTGGATGAAGCCGTTTGGAAACATCACCAGCCAGAGCGGGCTCAATGACATACCGGGGTACCGGGCAACGGGCGGCGGGCTGGCCGTGGGGGTGGATCACAAGATATCCGACGATGCGTCGCTCGGCGGCGTATTTGCCTATTCCTACAATGCGATCAGCGGGAGCGGCGACACTGCGTCGAACAATCTGGGGATCAATGCCTACCAGCTCGGCGTCTATGGCGCGTACGCAATCGCCGCCGATACAGACCTGAGCTACCAGGCCGATCTGGGCGTCAACCAGAACCGCGAAACGCGCTCGATCAGTTTCATGAGCACTTCTGCCCAGGCGAATTACAGCAGTTACACCACGCATCTCGGCGCAGGCATCAGGAAGGTCATTCCGGTCACTCCGGCATTCAACGCCGTGCCGCTCTTGCGGGTGGATTACGCCGCAATCAATGCGAACGCCTACACGGAGTCGGGCGCTGGCGCGCTCAATCTCAATGTCCAGTCACAGACTTATCAGGAGCTGATGTTTACCGCAGGATTAAAGGGCGACTACCAGGCCACGGATCGCGTCAAGCTCACCGCAAGCGCTGGCATCGGCTACAACGCGCTGAATAGTCAGGCCCAGATCGCCGCATCGTATGCTGGTGGGGGCAACAGTTTTATGACCCAGGGGTTTAACGGATCGCCCTGGCTCTATTCGGCGGGCGTCGGCATTGTCGGCAACGAAAAGCATGGCGTTGAACTGAGCGCGCGCTATGACGTTCAGGCAAGCCCCACGGGATTCCTGAATCAGATGGCATCGGTGCGCGTCAGCATGCGGTACTGAAACCTGGCGGCACTCAGTGCGCGAAAAAGTGCATTCCGCCATCCACGGGAATCACGGCCCCCGTGATGTAGCGTGCCAGCGGCGAGGCCAGAAAGGCGACCAGATAACCAACGTCGTGGGGCTCGCCGAAATAGCCGATCGGGATGTTGGTGGCGATGAAGGCGCGTCGGCTTTCCTCGGTTGGATACAGTTTGCCCAGAATCTGTTCGCTATTGATGCGGCCCGGCGCAATCGTGTTGACGGTGACGCCATGCGGCGCCAGATCGCAGGATAGGCCCTTGGCCCAGACGTGAAGCGCTCCCTTGGCGGCGCTCGCCGCATTGAGCGAGCGGGGCTCGACCGAGCCACTGATGTTGATGATGCGCCCCCACTGCCGCTTCTGCATCGACGGCATGACCGCCTGCGATAGCCGGCGCGCCGCTGTGAAGTTCAGGTCGAAGGCCTCGTCCCAGTCGGCGTCCGACGCATCGGGCTGCGTGGGGCGCGAGCCACCGGCACAGTTGACCAGGATATCGATGTGGCCGAGCGCGGCAACGGTTTCAGCGACGATGCGCTTCGCATCGTCCCGGTCGGTCACGTCCCCGGTCACGACAACGGGCGCTTCGGCGCCTGAGCCGGAAATCTTCGAGGCGAGTTGCTCGAGCAGGTCATGACGTCGTGCGGTGATCGCGATCCGGGCGCCTTCTGCAGCCAGCACCTGGGCGATGCCGCTCCCGATGCCCGCGCTGGCCCCGGAA
>CAITPF010000308.1 GCA_903894155.1 uncultured beta proteobacterium
CGTCAATCTGCTCGGGTGGTGCGCGATCGCGGTTCCCGCGGGGTTCACGCAGATGGGGTTGCCGTTTGGCGTCACGTTCATCGCCCCCGCAGGGCACGAGGATCAACTCGTTCGTGTCGGCCTGGCGTGGCAATCCATGCAGTTGCGGCCTCCCGGGCTTGCGGGCGTCGTCGACGCCCATAGCCTGCGGGTGGAACCCACCGAGGTGAACGGCTGGGTGCCGAACCTGTGCCCTCAGGACGATGCACAGCCTTCGCAGGGGTCGGCGGCAACGCCTGCCCAGTCTGACCAGTGCATCCGGCTCGCCGTCGTCGGCGCACACTTGAGGGGCATGCAGTTGCATCATCAACTGGTCGAACTCGGCTGCCGATTCCTGCAGGCGACGGAAACCGCCCCGGCGTACCGGCTCTACGCCCTGGCACAAAGCGCACCGCCCAAGCCCGGCCTGGTCAAGGTGTCCGAAGGCGGCAACGGCATCCAGGTGGAGGTCTATGAAATGCCGCTGACACGCATCGGCAGCCTGTTGGCGTAGATCCCTCAGCCGCTGGGGCTCGGCACGATCACCCTTGCCGACGGCAGCAACGTCAAGGGATTTATCTGCGAGCCCTGCGGCGTCGCAGGCGCAAGGGACATCACCCACTTTGGCGGGTGGCGCGCCTATATCGCCAACCTTGAATGATGACGCCTGATACCCATCCGAGCCTCGCGACGAGCCAGCTGACGCAGAATCGCGACAATATTCGATCGAAATCTGGCTCCGGGTCTTGTCGAGAACAACTAGTACTGATGTACTATTGGCGAGCACTCGACGATGGAGCAGAAAATCTTACTAGCTGGCACCACCCCGATCCAGATCCGGTGCGTCCGCGCGCCCGATCCGCCGGGCAGCGGCGCTGTCGGTTCTGCCCTGCCGCTTGCCGATGTGGCATCCACGCCGCGCAAATCGGGGGCGGGCCTGCGTGCACGTCTGGCCCGCTGGCTGGCGCTCGCGTTCGCGTTCGCGCTGATCTCGGTGGCTGCCTTTATTCCTGTCGCGCAAGGCCAGACCGGGACGCCGCAAGCGCCTTTTGGCGGCGCAAAAAACATCCTGATCCTCTATTCCTATGGCCATGGCAGCCGGGAAATCGATCTGCTTGACGACAACCTGATTCAGGCGCTGAACAACGGAGGCGTCGCGACCAATAACCTCTTTATTGAACACCTTGACCTTGAGCGCAACCGGCTCGATTCGCAATACTTGCCGAGGCTGCAAGCATTCCTGACGCTGAAATACGCCGCCACCCGAATCGATTTGATCATCACGGTCCAGCAGCCGGCGCTGAACTTCTTGCTCGATGAAGGCGCGCAACTCAGCCCCAAGGCACCTGCAATCACGATCGGCGCGCCCGCGCCCACGCCTGAGCAGGCGGGTAAACGGTCAATCGTCAGCCTGCTCTCCAATTTCGACATCGAAGGCACGATCGACCTGGCGCTCGATATCTTTCCGCACACGCGGCGCGTGCTGTTCGTCTCGGGCAGCAGTGCGTCGGATCGTCAGCTCGCGGCCAGCGCCGCGCCGATCGCCGCGCAATACCATGGCAGACTGGCCTTCGAGTACACGACCGACCTATCAATGGAAGCACTGCTCAAGAAGGTCGCGAACCTGCCACCCGACACGATCATCCTGTTTTCGCAGCACAACCGTGATGCTTTCGGGCGGATCACCGTGTCGTACGAGGTCGAACGCATGATCACCAAGGTTTCGAATACGCCGGTATTCGGCCTGTGGAACTTCAATCTGCGTGATGGCGGCATCGGCGGATCGGTCGTGGGCATCGAACAAACGTCAGAAGCCGCGGGGCGCGTCGCGCTGGAAATCCTGAACGGGACGATGAAGCTCACGGCGCCCGTCACGCCCGTACGCATCGAAACCTATCCGCTGATCGACTGGCAGCAACTCAAGCGCTGGAATGGCGAAGGCGATCGCCTGGCCCCGAACACCGTGTTTGCCAACCGCAACCCGGAGTTCTGGGATCGCAACTGGATGTATGGCGTTGCGCTGGCTGTGTTCCTTGTCGCGCAAAGCACCCTGGTCATCGGCCTGTTAATCAGCCGCCGACGCAAGATCAGGGCGGCGACCCAATTGCGAACCAGCATTGCCGAGCATGTCAACATCGAGACCGGTCTGCGCGCAAGCGAGGGCCGCCTGATGATGCTGCTCGATAACCTCAACGCCGCGATTTACATCAAGGGAACCGACTATCGGTATCTTTACGCGAACAAAGGGACGTGCGAACTGCTTGGCAAACGCCTGGAGGAGGTCCTGGGCCATGTGGATTCCGATCTGGTCGACGCCTCGATGGCGGCACAGCTCCTGCTGCACGACCGGGAAGTGCTGGTCGAAAACAAGCGCGTTTCGCTCGAAGAGCCCTTTATCGATCCCGAGGGCAAGGCCAGGCTCGGTCGCGTGGTGCGATTCCCGCTGCACGATTCCGCGGGACGTGTCTGCGGCCTGTGCGGGATCGCGACCGACATCACCAAACTGAAACGTATCGAGGCCGAGCTCGACAAGCACCGCAGCGGCCTGGAGCGCATGGCGCAAGCCAACGCCGAAAAATCAGGGCTGTAACGGCCTGCAAGCAACACGTTACGACCGGAGTTAACCTTTTCCAGCCCCCCCATGAGCATAAAATCTCGCGCAGCCGTCGCATTCGCGGCCAAACAGCCACTACAAATCGTTGAAGTCGACGTCGAGCCGCCCAGGGCTGGCGAAGTCCTGGTGCGCATCGTCGCTACAGGCGTCTGCCATACAGACGCCTTCACCCTGTCGGGCGACGATCCGGAGGGCATATTCCCGGCCATCCTCGGGCATGAGGGCGGCGGCATCGTCGAGGCCATCGGCGAAGGCGTCACCTCGCTCGCCGTGGGAGACCACGTCATTCCCCTCTATACGGCCGAATGTCGCAAGTGCAAGTTCTGCATGTCGGGCAAGACCAACCTCTGCCAGGCGGTTCGCGCCACGCAGGGCAAGGGGCTCATGCCCGACGGAACAACGCGCTTCTCGTACAAGGGCCAGCCCATCTATCACTACATGGGCACCTCGACCTTTTCCGAATACACCGTGCTGCCGGAAATTTCACTGGCCAGGATCTCGAAGGATGCCCCGCTTGAAAAGGTCTGCCTGCTCGGTTGCGGTGTCACCACCGGCATTGGCGCGGTCCTCAATACGGCGAAAGTGCAACCGGGCACCACGGTAGCCATCTTTGGCCTGGGCGGCATCGGCCTGGCCGCGATCATCGGGGCGACCATGGCCCGTGCATCGCGCATTATCGCGATCGACGTCAACCCCGCAAAGTTCGACATCGCCCGCAAACTCGGCGCGACCGACTTCGTGAACCCCCGGGATCACGACAAGCCGATCCAGGAAGTCATCGTGGACATGACGGACGGCGGCGTGGACTACTCCTTTGAGTGCGTCGGCAACGTGAATCTGATGCGCGCCGCGCTCGAATGCTGCCACAAGGGCTGGGGCGAGTCGACGATCATCGGGGTCGCCGGCGCCGGGCAGGAAATCAGCACGCGCCCGTTCCAGCTCGTCACCGGCCGCGTCTGGCGAGGCTCGGCGTTCGGCGGAGTCAAGGGACGCAGCCAGCTAGAGGGCTATGTGGAGAAAGCCCAGCGGGGCGAAATCCCGCTCGACCTGTTCATCACCCACACCATGCCGCTGGAGGACATCAACCGGGCTTTCGACCTCATGCACGAAGGCAAAAGCATTCGCACGGTCATCCACTATTAATTCGGCTAATCGATATCAGAGCCAGGGTCTCCCCGCGCTCGCCGCGCCAGGAGCTGGACTAGACGTCCGTCGGTGCGCCCGTCTGTGCGTCCGTCGGTGCGTAAGTCGCGAGCATGGACGTTATCGACGCGATCACTTTCTTGCGAAGCGACGCGGGCGCCAGCACCTCCACCTCGCTCCCCTGCTTCAGGATATCCTGAACCAGCTCCCAGTCCTCTCCATAGGGAACCTCCAGCAAATAGCTTCCGTCGGGCAAGAGCTGGCTGCGTTGCGCCGGATGCCAGATCTCATTGGCGACCCACTGCGCCCGAAACGGCGTGAATTTCAACCGTGCCACGTTCTTTGTCGTTCCGTTGAAAATCCCATAGCTGGTTTCGTAAAACAGCCTTGACTCGGCGTCAGGCACATCGTCGGCAGCACGCTCAAGAACGTGCGCGTCGCGAATCGCGTC
>CAITPF010000309.1 GCA_903894155.1 uncultured beta proteobacterium
CCGGGCCACACGATCTTCGAAATTCTTCCAGGCCGAGGGCGCGACACCAGTTACACCCTTGGCCGTAATCCAATACCCGAGAAATGTGAATCCCCGCTCGATGCGCCCGATGGAGGTCTTATCGGGATGCTGCTCGACGCGCAACTCGCGGAGCGTTTCATTTACGATCACAATCGCCCGGCGCAAGGCCCAACGTGTAGGAGCGAGCACTACCCAATCGTCCATGAAGCGGGCGTAGGTTAATCCCGTGGCCTCCATGCGGCGGTCGAGCGGTTCCAGATAAATCGCGGCCATGACTGGGGAGAGCGGGCAGCCCAGGCTGATGCCGCGCGTGATGGTCGTATAGAGACAATTCTCGTCGACGGTGCGGCGAAGGTATTGGCCGATGAGGTCCATCACGATGGGGTCGTCCACGTGCCGGCGAACGAGCGAGAGCAGCACGGCGTGATCGATGCTGGCGTAATAGCTCTTCACGTCGCTGCCGAGGTGGAATAGGCGTCAGCCGCATCCTGGAGAAGCATGGCCACCGCGTCATCGTCGCCGGGAATGGTATAGAGGCCTTGCAGTTGCTCGCCGCGCACGCTTTCGATATGGTGCTGATGGACGTGCAAATGCCTGGAATGGACGGCTTTGAAACGACGGCTGCCATCCGCCGTAAAGAGCGCCGCAGCGATACGCACATTCCGATCGTCGCGATGACGGCGCATGCCATGACCGGAGATCGCGAACGGTGTCTGGCCGCCGGCATGGACGATTACATCAGCAAACCGATCCGTTCCGGGGATCTCCTGAATCTGGTGGCAAAGATCTGTCCGGCCATGTCTTCTAAAACGTGAACCTCAAATCGAAATACTCTTCACGAGTTTGCGAGCGTTGTTTTAATTTCGGCGGCCGTAGAGACGTGTGGTCAGCCGATCTACACCAGGAAGAGCGCAGCGGATGATGGGTAGTCCCGCAAAGAGTAGGTTGCGATACAGCGCCGGAGGCGGCGAAGCAACCGCTATTGTGTTGACAAGTGTCAATTTACGTTTTACAGTTGGAGGATGATCGGGAGCTTCAAGCACAAGGGCCTGCGGAACTTGTTTGAACAGGACGACCCTCGTAAAGTTGGAGCCGATCAAGTTGACCGTTTGCGGTTGATCCTTTCGGCGCTCGATCAAGCTGGTGACCTGCAGGATATGAACCAGCCGGCGTTTCGATTGCACCCATTGCAGGGCAACCGTAAAGGCGTATGGGCCGTGACGGTAAGAGCGAACTGGCGTGTGACATTCCGCTTCGAGGACGGCGACGCCTACGAAGTAGATTTGGAAGATTACCATTAGGAGGGACAATACGATGTCGATGAAGAATCCCGTACACCCCGGCGCACTTGCCAAGGCCAACCTTGAGGAACTTAACCTAAGTGTGGCCGAGGCAGCGAAAACCTTGAAGATTACGCGCCAGCAACTTTACAATGTGACGCGAGGCAGAAGCGCAGTCACGCCTAGGATGGCGTTGCGATTTGAACAAGCCTTTGGCGGCAGCGCCGATATGTGGCTCCGCATGCAGGCGGCGTACGATCTTGCTCAGGCACGAAAGTACCAAGGCAAAATGATTATTCCGCGCCTTGCCGAGCACCCATCGCTTTAGGCGCGGTGCGTGTCCCGCAAAGGGTAATTCGGGATTCCGCCCCGCTCTTGTAGTTAGTGACGGAGACCCTATATTGAGGTATTGTGGGAAGAGAAGGAGCCTCTGCCATGAATCCACTACAGGATATCGAACGCGCCATTGACGGCCTGCAGCCCCATGAATTGGCAGAGCTCTATGCGTGGCTTGACCGGCACCGCCTCGCAGGGAAAATTCGTGCGGATGCAACAGTGTTTGAACAAGGGCTTGGGTTGTTTGGCAGCCCGGAAGATGCCGCTTTGCTGGATGAAG
>CAITPF010000310.1 GCA_903894155.1 uncultured beta proteobacterium
GGCCACGCATGACCCAATAATTATTAGACGACAGCAGCAAGGGACAGCCATATGGATTACGAGTTCAGCCCCGAACAGGATGCGTTGCGCCAGGCCATTTTCGATACCTGCGCCCCGTTCGACGATCAGTACTGGATGCACAAGGATATCGAAGGCGGATTTCCGCACGACTTCTACCAGGCCATCGCCAAGGGCGGCTGGCTGGGCATTGCGATACCCGAGCAGTATGGCGGCGCGGGCCTGGGGATCACCGAAGCGACCATCATGATGCAGGCCATCGCCGAGACGGGCGGCGCGATGTCGGCGGCCTCGGCCGTGCACATGAACATCTTCGGGCTCAATCCCGTGATCGTCTATGGCAACGAGGAACAAAAGCAGCGGGCACTGCCCCCACTCATCCGCGGCGAAGCGCAGGCCTGTTTCGGGGTCACCGAACCCAATACGGGGCTGAACACGACGCAACTGACGACGCGTGCCGAGCGCCAGGGCGATCGCTATATCGTCAACGGCCGCAAGGTCTGGATCTCAACGGCGCAGGTGGCCTCACACATCCTGCTGCTTGCGCGCACGACGCCACTCGATCAGGTCAAGAAGCCGACGCAGGGCTTAAGCCTCTTCTATACAAAGCTCGATCGCAATTATGTCGACGTGCGCGAAATCAAGAAGATGGGCCGCACCTCCGTGGATTCCAACGAACTCTTCATCGACGGGTTTCCAATCCCGGTCGAGGACCGGATCGGCGAAGAAGGTCGCGGCTTCGAATATATCCTGCACGGCATGAACCCTGAACGCATCCTGTGCGCCGGCGAAGTCATTGGCATTGGCTTTGCAGCGCTGCGTCGCGCCACGGCCTACGCCAAGGAACGCGTGGTGTTCAATCGCCCCATCGGCATGAACCAGGGGATCCAGCACCCGCTCGCGATCAACTGGGCCGAGCTACAGGCGGCGCAGCTCATGACCTATCGCGCCGCGCAGCTCTATGACAACGGCAAACCCTGCGGCAGCGAAGCCAACGCAGCCAAGTACCTTGGGGCGGAGGCATCGATCAAAGCCTGTGAAACCGCGATCCTGACCCACGGCGGGTTCGGTTATGCGAAGGAGTATCACGTCGAGCGCTACCTGCGCGAAGCGATGATCCTGCGCATCGCCCCCATCAGCCCGCACCTGATCCTGTGCAATATCGCCGAGAAAGTGCTGGGCCTTCCGAAGTCGTACTGAGCGTCGCGGCGGGCGGGTTCCCGGCCTGGCCGAGCTCAGGCGGGGAACCTGAGGCCCACGCTCAGCGACGCGCGCAAACGCGCCTCGACATCCTCAGCGCCCTGAACGACGAGGTTTGTCGCGCCCCCGATCATGCCGCCGCCGGTTTCAGGGCGGCGTCAACCACCTCGATCCAGTGCCGTACCGGCGTGTCAGTGCCGCCTTGCAGGTGCCCGATGCAACCGATATTGGAGGACAGCACCATATCGGGCCGTGCCTCCTGGAGATGACTGAGCTTGCGGTCGCGCAGCGTGGTGGAGATTTCGGGCTGCAGCACCGAGTAGGCGCCAGCCGAACCGCAGCACAGATGGCTTTCATTGAATGGGTGCAGCGTCAGGCCAAGATCGGCGAGCAGCGTTTCGCTCAAGGGGCGCAGGCCCTGCCAGTGCTGCAGCGAACAAGGCGGATGGAAGGCCGGCCTGCGCGGCAGCCGTGCCGCGTCGATCTGCTCGCGCAACGCCTGTGCATGCGGGGCGACAATCTGCGCGATATCCTTGACGCGATCGACGACCTTTTGCGCCTTGACGGCGTATTGCGGATCATGGCGCAAGTGGTGCGCATACTCGACGACGGTCGCACCGCACCCCGAGGCATTCATGACGATCGCTTCGATCTTGCCCGATTCGATCCACGGCAGCCAGGCATCGATGTTGGCGCGCATTTGCGTGAGCGCCGTTTCCTGGTCGTCCAGATGAAAATTCAGCGCGCCGCAGCAGGTCGCGCCCTGGATCACGCGCGTGCCGATGCCGATGCGGTTGAGCACGCGGATGGTCGCTGCATCGATGGTCGGCATCATCGTTGGCTGCACGCAACCCGCCATGATCAGCACCTGGCGGGGCTGGCCGAACGTCGAGGGTACTGGCCCCGGGTCGCGACGCGCGATGACCTTGCGCTGCATCGATTGGGGAAGCCACCCGCGCAAGGCCTGGCCAATGCGATAGGCCGGCGCGAACAGCGTTGAATTCAGGCCCGAGCGCAACGCCTTGCGCTGCATTTGTTCGGCGGCGGGTCGCTCGACTTTCTGCTCGACCAGGTGCCGACCGATATCGATGAGCTTGCCGTATTCGACCCCTGACGGGCAGGTCGTTTCGCAATTGCGGCACGTCAGGCAGCGATCCAGGTGTTGCTGGGTCGCGCGCGTGGGCTCCACGCCCTCGAGGACTTGCTTGATGAGATAAATGCGCCCGCGCGGGCTGTCGAGCTCGTCGCCAAGCACCTGATAAGTCGGACACGTCGCCGTGCAAAACCCGCAGTGCACGCAACGCCGCAGGATCTCGTCGGCCTCCTGGCCGATCGTCGAATTGCGCGCCCACTCGGCAAGATTAGTCTGCATGCATCACCATCAGATTCCTGCGACAAGCCGCCCGGGGTTGAAAAGCCCCTGCGGATCGAATTCCTGCTTCAGCCGACGCACGATCGCCGACACTGCGGGCGCCAGCGGCTCGAACACGCCGTCGCTGGGCAATGGCTGCGCCGGGTCCGGTCGAAACAGGGTTGCATGCCCGCCTGCCGACCTGGCGGCCTGACGGATGCTGTTCGCGTCGATTCCCTGGGCCACGATCCAGCGCTGCGTCCCGCCCCACTCGAACATGCTGGGGCCAAGGCCGAGCACGGGCGAGCCGGGCTCCACCGCCAGTCGCCACAATGGGGTCTGGCCAAAGAACGGCAGCCGTTGCTCGCGCAGATCAGCCCAATACCGGCCGGCCTCGTCATCATTGACCAAATTGCCGCCGAGCCTGGCGCGCGCCGAATCGACCGCGGCAGATGCGCCGCCCAAGCGGATTCGCAGACGCCCGGTCTGCCCGCCAAGGTGCTCCCAGGCCGAGGCCGAGACAGGCAGCGGTTGCGCCCGCAATCCATGGCAGAACTCAAGCGCCGCAGCTTCATCCAGATCGAATTCGATCGTGCGGGTGCGCACTGGTTTGGGCGCGACCTTCAGGGAAACCTGCACGATGGCGCCGAACATGCCCAGCGAGCCCGCGAGCAGGCGCGAAACGTCATAGCCCGCGACGTTCTTCATCACTTCGCCGCCAAAGCGCATCACCCTGCCCTGCGCGTCCAGCAAATGCGCCCCCAGCACGAAATCCCGCAGGGACCCGGCGCCCTGGCGCCCCGGCCCTGAAAGCCCGCTGGCGACGCAGCCACCCACGGTCGCCTGCGGCCCGAAGGATGGCGGATCAAACGCAAGCATCTGGTCCGATGCGTCCAGGGTGTCAATCAGCTCCTGCAACGGCGTACCCGCGCGCGCGGTCACGACCAACTCGCTGGGCTGGTAATTGACGATCCCCCGCAGCACGCGCATATCGAGCGTGTAGGGGGCGTTGCCCGTTTGTTCGAACGGGTTGCCGTAAAACGACTTGGTGCCGCCGCCCCGGATCAGCACCGGCCTGAACCCGCCGCGCGCCGCCAACACCTGATGGCTCAAATCTGTAAGGTCATATTCCATGGTGCGTCAGAACCTGGGCAACTCGGGGAACGCGATCGCCCCCTGGTGCACGTGCATCTTTCCATATTCGGCACAGCGCGCGAGCGTCGGGATCACCTTCTCGGGGTTGAGCAGGCAGGCGGGATCGAAGGCGCGCTTGACCGCCAGGAACATATCGAGTTCCTCCCGGTTGAACTGCACGCACATCTGATTGATTTTTTCGATGCCCACGCCATGCTCCCCCGTGATCGTTCCGCCCACTTCGACGGAAAGTTCAAGGATCGCCGCACCGAACGCCTCGGCACGCTCGACCTCGTCGGGCACGTTCGAATCGAACATGATCAACGGGTGCAAATTGCCGTCGCCGGCGTGAAACACGTTGGCGCAGCGCAACCCGAAGCGCACTTCCATATCCTGGATGGCCCGCAAGACCCGGCCGACGTGTCGACGGGGAATCGTGCCATCCATGCAGTAGTAGTCGGGCGACACCCGGCCGGCAGCCGGAAACGCATTCTTGCGTCCTGCCCAGAAAAGCAACCGCTCGGCTTCAGAGCCCGACACCTGAAGTCGCGTTGCCCCGGCCTTGCTGAAGACCGCTTCCATGCGCTGGATTTCTTCGGCGACTTCCTCCACTGTGCCATCGGATTCGCACAGCAGGATCGCGGCGGCCGACGTGTCATACCCCGCCTTGACAAAGGGCTCGACCATTCTCGTGGCCTGGCGATCCATCATTTCGAGGCCCGCAGGGATGATCCCCGCGGCGATGACGCCCGCGACCGCATCGCTGGCCTTTTCAACATCGTCGAAGCTGGCCATGATCACCGTGGCCAGCGCAGGCTTGGGGGTCAGGCGCAGGGTGACCTCCGTCACCACGCCCAGCATGCCCTCGGACCCGACGAATACCGACAGAAGATCAGGCCCCGGGCTGTCGGGCGCGAGCGAACCCAGTTCGACGATATCGCCGTCCATGGTCAGCATGCGAACCTTGAGGACGTTATGCACGGTCAACCCGTACTTCAGGCAATGGACACCGCCGGAGTTTTCAGCGACATTGCCGCCGATCGTGCAGGCGATCTGGCTGGAGGGATCCGGGGCGTAATAAAGCCCGTACGGCGACACGGCCTCCGAAACTGCCAGATTGCGCACGCCAGGCTCGACCACGGCGATGGCCGCCCCGGGATCGATGCGACGAATGCGATTGAACTTCGCCAGACCCAGCACGACGCCCTGAGCATGCGGCATCGCGCCGCCCGAAAGCCCGGTCCCGGCGCCACGCGCGACGACCGGGACGTTCAGCGACTTGCAAACCCGCAGGACGGACTGCACCTGTGCCTCCGTTTCGGGAAGCACCACGGCAATCGGCAAGGCCCGATAAAGCGACAAGCCGTCGCATTCATAGGGGCGGGTGTCTTCGGGGCGGCTCAGCACGCAGTGCATCGGCAGGATGGACTGCAGCGCCAGGGTGACCTGCGCGGGGGTAGCCGGACTGGGCGCTTCGAGCCCGGTATCAATCAACCTGTTCATAGTCCGGCACGATAGCCTGCCTGCGGAAAATCCGCACGGTGGGATTACCCCAAGTGGGCATCGAGCGAAATGACCTTTCCCGGGTTAAGGATATTGTTGGGATCAAAAGCCCGCTTGAGCGCGCGCATGAGATCGAGCGCATCCTCCCCGTGCTCTTCGACAAGATATTGCATCTTGTGCATGCCAACCCCGTGCTCGCCCGTGCAGGTGCCGCCGGCATCGATGGCACGACGCACCATGCGCCGGTTGACCTCCTCGGATTCTTCCCATTCAGCCTGGCTGTCCGGGTCGAGCATCATCAGGACATGGAAATTGCCATCGCCCACGTGCCCGACGATGGTGGTGGGGAAGCTGGCTTTCGCGAGGTCTTCGGTGGTGGCGTTGATGCAGTCGGCGAGCCGCGAAATCGGAACACAGACATCGGTCGTGCTCGCCTTGCAGCCCGGGCGCAGCTGGAGACCGGCAAAATAGGCATTGTGCCTCGCCGTCCAGAGCCGGTTGCGGTCTTCCGGGCGCTCGGCCCACGCGAAATCCATGCCACCGTGGTGGCTGGCGATTTCCTGGACGGTCTGCGCCTGCTCCTGAACGCCTGCCGCGCTGCCGTGGAATTCGAACAGCAGCAACGGCGTCTCTTTCAGGGTGAGCTTGCTATAGCGGTTGCTGGCCACCACGGCAGCACGGTCCATGAGCTCGACCCGCGCCACGGGAACGCCCAGTTGAATCGTCTGGATCACGCACTGCACGGCGTCGTTCACTGTCGGAAAGTTGCACACCGCTGCACTCACCGCTTCAGGCTGCGGGTAAAGGCGCACGGTCACCTCGGTAATGATGCCCAGCGTTCCCTCACTGCCCACGAACAGGCGCGTCAGGTCGTACCCGGCCGACGATTTGCGCGCCAGGCTCGAGGTACGCACGACCTTGCCCTGCGCGGTGACGACTGTCAGGGAAACGACGTTCTCACGCATGGTGCCGTACTTAACCGCATTGGTGCCGGAGGCGCGCGTGGACGCCATTCCGCCGAGCGAGGCATCGGCGCCGGGGTCAATCGGGAAGAAGAGACCCGAGTCGCGCAGGTGCTCGTTCAACTGCTTGCGCGTGATGCCCGGTTGCACCGAGACCAGCAAATCCTCGGGGTTGAACGACACGATCTCGTTCATGCCGCTCAAGTCCAGCGTGATCCCGCCTTCAAGCGCCAGCACGTGTCCCTCGAGCGACGAGCCCGCCCCGAACGGAATGAGCGGAACGCCATACGCGTTGCAGAGCCGCACGACGACCAGGACCTCATCTGTGCTCTGGGCGAACACCACGGCATCGGGCAGCATGTTGGGATAGGGCGACTCGTCCTTGCCGTGATGCTCGCGCACGGCCTGGGCAAGTGAAAAGCGGTCGCCAAACTGCGCACGCAGCGCCGCGACCATCGCCTCGGGCAAGGGCTTACGCTGCGACTGGTTATGGTGAGGTGCGTTCATAAGGGCATGCGCTGCGACTGGGTATGGTGAGGGGCATTCATAGGGGCATACGCTGCGACTGGGTATGGTGAGGGGCATTCATAAGGGCATACGCTGCGACTGGGTATGGTGAGGGGCATTCATGATTGTTGACCCGTGGTCCAGTTATTTACCGGTGGTCAGGGCACGACGGCGGTGACGAACCGCGGCGGCGAGCCGCTCCAGCACCTGGACGGAGCTTTCCCAATCGATACAGCCATCGGTGACGCTCTGGCCATAGACCAGCGTCTGGCCGGGCACGAGATCCTGGCGGCCGGCAACCAGATTGCTTTCGACCATGACACCCATCACGCGCGTCTCACCGGCTTCAATCTGGCCCGCCACGTCGGCGCAAACCGCGGACTGATTCTCGGGCTTCTTGCTGCTGTTGGCATGGCTCGCGTCGATCATCACGCGCTGGGCAAGGCCGGACTTGGCCATTTCCTCGCAGGCGGCCTGCACGCTGGCAGCGTCGAAGTTGGGAAGCTTCCCGCCACGCAGAATCACGTGGCAATCCTCGTTGCCCAGCGTGGAGACGATCGCCGAATGCCCGCCCTTGGTCACTGACAGGAAATGGTGCGGCTGCGACGCGGCCTTCATCGCGTCGACTGCAATGCGCACGTTGCCGTCGGTGCCGTTCTTGAACCCCACCGGGCACGACAGCCCGGAAGCCAGTTCGCGGTGGACCTGGCTTTCGGTGGTGCGCGCGCCGATGGCGCCCCAGGCGACCAGATCCGCGATGTACTGGGGCGTGATCATGTCAAGAAATTCGCAGCCCGCGGGCACGCCGAGCGAATTGATTTCCAGAAGCAGCCCGCGTGCTGTGCGAAGACCCTTGTTGATGTTGAAGCTGCCGTCGAGATCCGGATCGTTGATCAATCCCTTCCAGCCGACTGTCGTGCGCGGCTTTTCGAAATACACCCGCATCACGACCTCGAGCTCGCCCTTGAAGCGGTCGCGCTCAGCCTTGAGCCGACGCGCGTAATCCAGCGCCGCCGCCGTATCGTGGATCGAGCAAGGCCCGATGACCACGGCAAGCCGGTCATCCATGCCATGCAGGATGCGGTGCAGCGCCTGGCGCGATGCGTACACCAGCGCGGAAACCTCAGGCGTGCAGGCGTATTCGCGCATCGTGTGCGAAGGCGGAGCGAGCTCCTTGATTTCGCGGATACGCAGATCGTCGGTATTGTGTGACACAACTAACTCCTGAATTCACTTTGCTCAATAAAAAAAGCCGCCAGTGTCGATGGCGGTTCGGGGTGTTGGTTCGATCAGATGCGACGCAACCCTTATGCCAACCAGCCTCTGGCGCGAATCGCGCTCAGGCCGTTCCGCCCACCGTCAGGCCTTCCATCCGGATCGTGGGCATGCCCACGCCGACCGGAACGCTCTGCCCTTCCTTGCCGCACGTGCCCACGCCGCTGTCCAGACGCAGGTCGTTACCGATCAGCCCGACGCGCTGCAGGGCCTCGGGGCCGTTGCCGATCAGCGTCGCGCCCTTGACGGGATAGGTGACGCGACCGTTTTCGATCATGTAGGCCTCCGAGGTCGAGAACACGAACTTGCCGCTCGTGATGTCAACCTGCCCGCCACCAAAATTGACGGCGTAGAGGCCCTTCTTGACGGACGCGATGATTTCCTCGGGCGGCGTCGTGCCCGCCACCATGTAGGTGTTGGTCATGCGCGGCATCGGCAAGTGGGCAAACGACTCGCGCCTGCCGTTACCCGTGACGCTTGCACGCATCAGCCTGGCGTTGAGCGAGTCCTGCATGTAGCCACGCAGGATGCCATCCTCGATCAGCACGTTGCGCTGGGTCGGGTTGCCCTCGTCGTCGATATTCAGCGAGCCGCGGCGCCCCTCGATCGTGCCGTCATCAATCACCGTGACGCCCTTGGCTGCGACCCGTTGCCCGATACGGCCGGTGAACACGCTCGAACCCTTGCGGTTGAAGTCACCCTCCAGGCCGTGCCCGACCGCCTCGTGCAGCAGGATCCCCGGCCAGCCGGCGCCAAGCACCACCGTCATCGCGCCAGCAGGCGCCGGGCGCGCTTCCAGATTGACCAGCGCCTCGTGCACGGCATGCTCGACATACCCGCGCAGCACCTCGTCGGTAAAGTATTCCAGCCCGGTGCGGCCACCGCCACCGCCGTGCCCCATTTCGCGCCGGCCGTCGCGCTCGGCGATCACGGTCAGCGACAGGCGCACCAGGGGCCTGACATCGGCCGAAAGCCGACCGTCGCTGCCCGCAATCATGACGACGTCGTATTCCATGCCCAGGCCAGCCATGACCTGGATGACATGCTTATCCTGCGCCCGGGCCATTTTTTCGATGCGTTCGAGCAACCCGACCTTTTCGGGGGCCGTCAGCGTCGCCAGCGGATCGACCGGCCGGTAAAGCGCCCGGGATCTCGGCTCCGACCCCGGCGGCACGACGTGGATACGGCCCGCCCCCTGGCGGGCGATGCCCCGCACCGCGTGCGCGGAGGACATCAGCGCCTCCGGCGACAACGCATCCGAGTAGGCGAAGGCGGTTTTTTCCCCCGCCACGGCGCGTACGCCCACACCCTGGGTGATCGAGAAACTGCCCGTCTTGACGATGCCCTCCTCCAGGCTCCAACCCTCGCTGCGGGTGTACTGGAAATAGAGATCTGCGTAATCCACCTTGTGGTGAAAGATTTCGCCGATTGCGCGCGCCATGTCAGATTCATCCAGCCCCCATGGGTCAAGGAGCAGGGTCTTCGCGCTTGCCAGCGACTGGATTCCAGGATCGGTCAGTTTCATTTCCATCAGTTAAATAGTGCGATGCCGCAGTGCGGGCAAAGATTGCCTCACCTCCTGCAAACGCTGGGGGTCTATCGTACCGCTTACGATCCCCGCGTGCTCGGGCAGCACATCCATCACGTCGCCCCACGGGTCGATCAGCATCGAGTGCCCCCAGGTACGCCGGCCGTTCTCATGCCGCCCGCCCTGCGCGGGCGCCAGCACATAGCACTGGTTTTCAATGGCACGCGCGCGCAGCAGGATTTCCCAGTGCGCCTTGCCTGTCGTGTAGGTGAAGGCGGATGGCACCAATATCAGGTCGACTTCGCCTAATGCCCGATAGAGCTCGGGGAAGCGCAAGTCATAACAGATTGAAAGGCCCAGCGTGGCAAGATCGGTTTCTACGCGTGCGACGGATTTCCCGGGGACGATGCCGCGGGACTCGTCATAACTTTCCTCGCCGCGCGTAAAACTGAATAAATGGATTTTGTCGTAGCGCGCTATTTGTTTTCCTGATGGGTCGTAGATCAGTTGGGTATTAAATACCCTGCCACTGTCAGGCGACACGAGCGGGATGCTGCCGGACGATAACCAGATATTATGTTCGCGGGCCAATCCGGCTAAACAATCCTGAATAACCCCTTCGCCCGGATTTTCCGCGATCGCGAGTTTATCGGTCTCGCGCTTTCCCATCAGGCAAAAATATTCTGGCAGCGCGGCGAATCGGACGCCCCGCTCTGCCGCAAGGCCAATGAGGCGAGCCGCTTCGGCCAGATTATCCTGCAGTGACGCGCCCGACACCATCTGGATCGCCGCCGCCTCGAATGCCTCTTTCATTGATCGCCTCGCCACATGAATTAAAACCAGGAATATGAAAAAAATGCCAAACAACAAGTAAGAATATGAAAAAACGCCAGCCAATATGGAAGAGAGTGACAAAAATACTAAACAAAATATATACAAACACGAATAGCGGATAAAAATAGCACGATATTGACGGATTCTCTTGTCATCAATTTGAAAGATCGGTTATAAACCCATACCGTTAAATAGTTCATTCTGTTTAACCGGTGAAATCTGGACACAATTGAATTCGCTCTGTATTTCGTTACGCGGTCATTTCGACCCATGCCGGTACGAGACGGCCACATCCATCAGCAATAAATTCTTGCGAATTCAACCTGTATTCACCACGCGAAAGCAATCCATCACATTATATTAGGGTGCACCCAATGGCCTCACAAAACTACACCACGCTCCAGGCAAAGATCCAGAAAGAAATCGAAAAGCTTCGCAAGCAGTCGAAAGTACTGCAAAGCAAGCGCCGCAAACCGGTGATCGCCTCGATCGTTCGGTCGATGAAAGAATACGACATCAGCCCCGACGAGATCGTCGCGGCCTTCGGCAAGGCACCTGCGGCGCGGACCAAGCCCAGTGTGGCCGCGAAGCCCGCCAAATCAGGCGTCGCAAAGAAACCGGTTCCGCCGAAATATCGTCACCCGGAAAGCGGTGCGACCTGGACGGGCCGCGGCAAGGCGCCGCTCTGGGTCGTCGAAGCCGAGAAAAACGGCAAGCAGCGCCAGCAGTTCCTGATCCAGGCATGACCCGGCGCCCTCAGGTCCTGACCTGAGGCGCACCATCGCTGACGACATTTCCC
>CAITPF010000311.1 GCA_903894155.1 uncultured beta proteobacterium
GGTGGGCGTCGCATCCCCGACCAGCCTCATCTTCGTCAAGAAAACAGGCACGACACCGGTGCAGGTGCTCTACAAGGGCGGATCGACCGCCATGCCGGACCTGATTTCCCAGCGGTTGACGTTCATGATCCCCGTCGCGAGCGAAGCCCTCCCCCTTGTTCTCTCGGGAAAACTGCGCGCCCTCGCCGTGACCGGAAACCAGCGCATGAAGGCGCTGCCCGATGTGCCGACCATGCGCGAGGAAGGCGTCGAAAGCCTTGAGGGCATCATCTGGTGGGGATTGTTCGCGCCGGCAAAAACGCCGCAACCGGTCATCGATCGGTTGTCGAAGGAATTGATGAGCGTTCTGGAGAACCCGGACGTGGCGACCGGCTTCGCAAACCTTGGCATCGAGCCCGCGCCCATGCCCTCGGCAAAGTTCGCGGCGTTCTACCAATCCGAAATCAGCGCTTACGCCGAAGTCGCGCGGGAGTACAACCTCGCCGTGAAGTAACCGTCAACCGTCGACCGGCATCCGGCATCCGGCTCAGACGGGCCCCAGGCGCCCGGGGCCTCAGCCCATGATCCCGATCTGCCAGGGCACGAACTCATGGTTGCCCAGCCCGAGCAGTTCGCTCTTGGATGGCTCGCCCGAAGCTACGCGCAAGAACAACTCGAATATGCGCTGCCCCATTTGCTGCATCGTCGCCGTGCCGTCCAGGATCTCCCCGCAATTGATGTCCATGTCCTCCGTCAGGCGGTTGAACATCGGCGTGTTGGTGGCGAGTTTCACACAGGGCGACGGTTTCGAGCCGAACATCGAGCCGCGGCCCGTGGTGAACGCGATCAGGTTGGCGCCGCCCGCAATCTGCCCCGTCGCCGAGACCGGGTCGTAGCCCGGCGTGTCCATAAAGACGAACCCGGGCGTCGTGACCGGCTCGGCGTACTTGTAGACTTCCATCAGCGGCCCCGTGCCGCCCTTCATCGAAGACCCCAGCGATTTTTCGAAGATATTCGCCAATCCGCCCGCCTGGTTGCCCGGGCTGACGATGCCATTGATTTGCACGTCGCGGCCCACGGAATAGACGTCCTTCCACCACCGGATGCGCTCGATGAGCTTTTCGCCAACCGTAAGACTCGCGGCACGCCGCGTCAACGTATGCTCGACCCCGTAGATTTCCGGCGTTTCGGAAAGTATCCCCGTGCCGCCGTGGCGCGCCAGAATGTCAACGGCCGCCCCCAGCGCCGGGTTCGCGGTGATCGACGAAAAACCGTCTGAGCCTCCGCACTGCAGGCCCACGCACAGGTGGCTCGCCGAAACAGTCTGACGCCTTGCCTTGTTGGCTTGCGGCAGCATCGCCTTCACGGCGTCGATCCCGGCCTGGATGGTCCGGGTCGTGCCGCCCGTCTCCTGCATGACGAACGTCTTGAGGCGATCGTCCACATGCAGGCCCTCCTGCTCGATCAGTCCCTTGATCTGGTTACGCTCACAACCGAGCCCGATCACGAGCGCCCCGGCGAGGTTGGGGTGGCGTGCATAGCCCGCCATCGTTCGGCGCAGCAGGAGCATCGGCTCGCCGGACATCTCCATGCCGCAACCGATCGAATGGCTGAACGCCACGACGCCGTCCACATTGGGATATTCGGCGAGGCGCTCCGGCGTAAACCACTCTGCGATCTTGTGCACGACCGTCGCGGAGCAATTGACCGTGGACAGCAGGCCGATAAAGTTGCGGGTTCCGACACGCCCGTCAGGCCGGACATACCCTTCGAAGGTCGCTCGTTCGGATTCCGGCAACAGATCGACCGGTTTGAACTCGCTCGCGTAAGCGTAATCCCGGTCGAACTCCCTGAACTCCGTGTTGTGGCTGTGCACCATCGTGCCGGGTTCGATGTCGGTATTGGCGAAACCAATGGTCACCGCATACTTCAGAATCGGTTCGCCCTTGCGGATCTTGCGCGCCGCGATCTTGTAGCCCGCGGTCACCTGACTGCGGCTCACCATGCCCTCGCTGGGAATCGGGGTGCCGATGCCGACGTCGACGCGCGCCACGACGATATTGTCATTCGGGTGCAGGCGAATGATGGGGCCGGTCATGGTCTTTTCGGATGTCTCAATCATGATGCGTTTTCCGCCTAATGTCCTTGATTGCGGCGGGCATCGCTGCCCCTGCCGCTGTCGCTACCGCTGCTGATGTTGCCGTTGTTGCCGGCGGCGTTGCCCGAATCACGGTCGGCGTCGCCGCTCGTGTCGTTGCCGCCGGTGAAAAACAGATTGCGTCCCGTACGCTGGTAACCCTCACGCGCGAGCGCAAGATCCAGCGTGATGGTGCCAAGGTCGTCGGCGACGACCTCGAGTTGGGGATCGCGCGACTGGACCATCAGTTTGATGTATCCGTGGCAGTCGTCACAGCACTCGCCCTGCACCGCGCTCTCGCGCGTGAGCCCGAGCAGAGACACCTCCTTGGGCGTATCGCAGTTGGTGCAGCGCGCGCGCGGCGCATACCACTCGGAGGCGCAAAGCGAACAGACCAGGTAGCGATGACTGTCACGGTTGCCCGTGCGCACTGCGCTGGCAACCGGGTGGGAGCCACAAATCGGGCACAGGGCGTTTTCGCCCTTGTACACCGACGTGAGCGGCTCTAGCCGAACCGCGCTCGCCGTCCAGATCACTTGAAGCGTGGCGCCGATAAAGGGTGCGAATTCCGGCGGGACCGCGTGTTCGTTTGCCGCCAGGAAATCTCTCGCCAGGGCGGCCGACGACTCGGCAGACGCCTCGCGCCACCGCGCCAGGGCGGCGCCCGGCTGCGCCTGCAGTCCTGCCCCGACCAAAGCGTCGATCAGCGCCTGTCTTGCGGCATCCCAACCAGCGCCCGCCGGCCAGGTCGTAATCGAGAGAGGCGGCAAGCCGTGACGCAGCGATTCGCGCGCTGCATTCTCGTCGATCGGCAACGCCTCGACACCCGGCACGCAAGTGGCCTGTGCACGCGCCAACATCGCGCAAAACCGAAGCCAGTCCGGCATTTCAACCTCGGGCGCCAGTTGTTCGAGGCGCCTGGCGCGATCCTCGAAAAGCAATTTGGCGTTCTGCGGCACCACCAGCAGCGGCGTATCGTCTGCGGGCATGCCGCTAATCTCGCCGGGCTGCAAAATCTTGACTGCGGAAACCGTCATCGGCGCTCCCGACACGGGAACCACCTGAAGGGGATCCCGAAAAAGCCATAAAAAACGAAGGGGGAAGAATACCAGTCTTCCCCCTTCGCGCCTTCGGATACGCGCCGCGCCCATCGGCGCTCGCGTGCCGGTTTACTTGTTGCCGCCGGTCACCTCGCGGTACCAGGCCGGGTGGTGCCTGCGAGCCCAGGCCTTGCTCACGTAGCCCGTGCGCATGGCGCCAAGCGATCCCTTGACCCAGATCGCCGCGTAGATGTGGACAATCAGACCAAGGATGATGATCCAGGCCGCAAGCGCATGGATCAGGACGGCTGCCCTGCGAACGTCGAGCGAAAAATAGTCGACGAAATACGGCCGCCAGAAGGTGATTCCCGTCAGCAGCAGCACCACCAGCGCGATTGCCATCAACCAGAAAAACATCTTCTGTCCGGCGTTGTAACGACCCACCTCCGGCAGCTTTTCTTCGCGCCCGTTCAAGACATCGCCCATCTGACACATCCATTGCTGGTCGTTCTTGTCGACGAGGTTGTGGTGCCAGAACCGCAAGAACATGCCAAGAAAGAACACGAAGGACGCCACGCCGACGAACGGATGCAGCACGCGCGACAGCTCGCCGCCCCCGAGCACCGCCGTCAGAAAGAACATCGAGGGATGGAAAAGCGCGAGACCCGAAACCGCCGCCAGAATGAACAGCACGGCCACCAGCACATGGTTGGCACGATCCGAGGGGGAATACCGCTTGATCCCGTTTTGCGTTGTCATGTCGATATGCTCCTCAAACCTTGTGCTCTTCTTTGGCTTCGTCTTCGTCTTCTTCCACGGTCAGCGGGCCTTTGACGGCGTAATGAATCACGCCCGCAAAGGCCGCGGCGGCCATGGTGAGAAGCGCGACGGGCTTCATGATGCCTTTCCAGAATCCGACGGTCGGCGAGATCCTGGGGTCAGCCGGCAAGCCGCCATACAACTGCGGCTTATCGCCAAGCGGCAGGACGTACATGACGTGGGTGCCACCCACCCCTTGCGGGTTGTAGAGTGCCGCCTTGTCATAGCCGCGAGACTGAAGATCCTTGACGCGGGTGTTCGCGTAGGCGATCCGCTCCTCCTTCGGACCAAAGGTCAGTGCCTGCGTCGGGCAAGCCTTGACGCAGGCCGGATCCTGGCCGCCGGAGACTCGGTCGGAGCACAAGGAGCATTTGCTGGCCTTGTTGGTGACCGGCGAGATACGTGGCACGTCGAAAGGACAACCCGAGACGCAATAGCCGCAGCCAATGCACTTCTCGGAGTTGAAGTCGACGATGCCGTTTTCAAGCTTGACGATGGCGCCGGGTGCGGGGCAGGCCTTCATGCAGCCCGGATCCTCGCAATGCATGCACCCTTCCTTGCGGATGAGCCAGTCGATGCCGCCTTTGTCGTTTTCGTACTCGTCGAAACGCATGACGGTCCAGGCGTTGGGCCCCAACTCGAAGGGGTTGTTATAGCTTCCGTCATTGGTGCCAACCCCGGGGTCGGTCTGGTTCCATTCCATGCAGGCGACCTGGCAGGCCTTGCAGCCGATACAGCTCGAGATGTCAATGAGCTTGGCGACTTGCGTGGTCTTGGCCGCTTCTGCGGATGGCGTCATGGTCGTGGCCGACTGGGCGACGACGCGAAGAGCTTGAGTAGCCATGGCGTTCCTCCCTTATGCCTTCTCGATGTTGACCAGGAACGCCTTGAACTCCGGCGTCTGCGAATTGGCGTCGCCCACGAACGGGGTCAGCGAGTTGGCAAGCTGTGACGGCTTGGTCTGACCCTTGAACCCGTAGTGAATCGGAATGCCGACGTGGTAGATCGTCTTGCCGTCGACCTTCAGCCCCTTCATGCGCTTGGTGACCACGGCAACCGCGTTCACCCAGCCACGTGCGGAGCTGACCTTGACGCGATCCCCGTCCTTGATGCCCTTCTCCTTGGCGAGCCCCTCGCTGATTTCCACGAAAGACTGCGGCTGCACGATCGCATTGAGTTTCGAATGCTTCGTCCAGTAGTGGAAATGCTCGGCCAGACGGTATGTCGTGGCAGCGTAGGGGAAATCTTTCGGGCTGCCGAACACTTCCATGTCGCCCTTGTAGACCCGGGCGGCCGGATTGGACTTCGCAAGCTTGTTATCCGGATGCAGCGGATTGCGGGCCAGCGGTGTTTCGAAGGGTTCGTAGTGCTCGGGGAAAGGCCCTTCGGCCATCGCGGGTGCGAACAGACGTGCAACGCCTTCGGGGTTCATGATGAAGGGCATGACGTTTTCGGATGGCGCGGCGTTCGGGCGCATATCCGGAACGTCGCATCCGCCCCATTTTTCGCCCGTCCATTTGAGCACCGTGCGAGCGGGATCCCAGGGATTGCCCGCCATGTCAGCCGAAGCGCGGTTATAAATGATGCGCCGGTTGGCTGGCCAGGCAAAGCCCCAGTTGAGCGTCTGGCCAAGACCCTGGTCGGAAGCGTCCGTCGGATCGCGGCGTGCCGTGAGGTTGCCCGCCTTGGACCACATGCCGGAGTAGATCCAGTTGCCGCAGGAGGTCGAGCCGTCTGCCGTGAGCAATGCAAAGCTCGGCAATTGCTCCCCTGCAGCCAGGATGACGTTGCCAGCAGGATCCTTCAGGTCAGTGAGTGCACGACCATTGATTTCGCGTGTGATTTCCTCGGCGGCCGGGTTGGTCGGGTTCGAGTAGGCCCAGGTGAGGTTCAGGATCGGATCAGGGAAAGCTCCGCCTTCTGCCTTGTACATGTCACGCAGCTTGCTGAAAAGCGTGGCGATGAACTCCTGGTCAGACTTCGATTCACCTGGTCCGTCCGCGGCCTTCCAGTGCCACTGGATGACACGGCCGGAGTTGGTGAAGGATCCGTCCTGTTCGGCAAAACACGTGCCGGGCAGGCGGAACACCTCGGTCTGGATTTTTGACGGGTCGACGTCGTTGTACTCGCCGTAATTCTTCCAGAAATCACCGGTCTCGGTCTCGAGCGGATCGACAATGACGAGGTACTTCAGCTTGGCCAGCGCCGCGCCGATCTTGTTCTTGTTGGCGACCGCCGCGAGCGGATTGAACCCAGAGCAGAGGAATCCTGTCATCTGCCCCTGGTGCATCTTCTCGAAGATAGCCAGCACATCGTAGGCCGTATCCCGTTTCGGGAAATACTCATAGGCAAAGTCGTTTCCCGCGACTGCGCTGTCGCCATACCAGGCTTTCGACAGGCTCGTGAACCACTTCGGGAAGTTCTGCGGGAAGTTCATCTGACCGGGTCGCAACGCCTTGGGCGTGCGGGCAGCCAGATAGCTCTTGAAGTCTTTGTCACCATCCATCGGAGCGGAAAGATATCCCGGCAGCACCTCGGAATAGAGGCACATGTCGGTAATCCCCTGCACATTCGCGTGGCCGCGAAGCGCGTTGACACCGCCGCCCGCCATGCCCATGTTGCCCAGCAGCAGCTGGATCATGGCCATGGTGCGAATATTCTCCGAACCGACCGTATGCTGCGTCCAGCCGAGCGCATACAGAATCGTCATGGTCTTGTTCGGCGCCGACGTTGCGGCGACCATTTCGCAGACCTTGAGGAACTGATCCTGCGGCGTGCCCGTAATGTTGCTGACGACCTCCGGCGTGTAGCGGGAATAATGGCGCTTCATCAACTGGAAGACGCAATTGGGATCCTGCAGGGTCGGGTCAACCTTGACGAACCCATCGTCGCCGATCTGGTATGTCCAGGTGCCCTTCGCATAGGCGCGTTTGGCTTCGTCGTACCCCGTGAATATCCCGTCCTTGAACCCGAAATCCGGGTTGATCAGGAACGCCGCGTTCGTGTAGTTGTTGACGTATTCGTGGTGAATCGCGTCCTTCTCGATCAGGTAACGGATCATTCCGCCCAGGAAGGCGATATCGGCTCCCACGCGGATCGGCGCGTAGTAATCAGCGACGGCTGCCGTGCGCGTGAAGCGGGGATCAACGACCACCAGGCGCGCAGCACGCTGTGCCTTGGCCTTGACGACCCACTTAAACCCGCAAGGGTGTGCTTCGGCGGCATTGCCGCCCATGACCAGGACTAAATCGGCGTTCTTGATGTCAACCCAGTGGTTGGTCATCGAACCGCGCCCAAACGTCGGGGCCAGACTGGCCACCGTCGGAGCGTGTCAGATGCGCGCCTGGGTATCGAGTGCGACGACGCCGAGCGAGCGCAACACCTTGTGGCTGAGATAGCCCGCCTCGTTGTTCGAGGCGGAGCTGATCAGCGCGCCAAAGCCATTCCACCGGTTGACCGTCGTGCCATCCGCGTTCTTGCTCTGGAAGTTTTTGTCGCGATCGGCCTTCATGTGCTTGACGATGCGCGTGAACGCGTCATCCCAGGAAATGCGCTTCCACGCATTGGAGCCTGGCTCGCGCACTTCGGGGAACTTAAGACGACTGGGGCTTTCGATCATGTCGAGCACCCCGGCGCCCTTGGCGCAGAGCGTGCCCTTGTTCACGGGATTATCGGGGTCACCCTCGACGTGAACCACCCGCAGTTTGCCATCGGCATCCTTGCGGCTGTAGAGCAGCACGCCACAACTGACCGAGCAATACGGACAGGTGCTGCGGGTTTCAGTGGTTTTTTCAAGTTTGGCAGGCCGGGCGAACACCGGATCCGCAGCGTTGGCCAAACCCATCACGGCCATGCTGCTGGAACCGAGCCCTGCTCCGGTTACCTGAAAAAACTGACGGCGCGTCAGCTTCAGTTGGGACATGCGTGTCTCCTTCGTTAAAGGATCTGGCGCATAGAAACGCCGTCGCGATCCATGGCGCTATATTAGTGCCAGCGAGACCAAAATTGCATATGCTTTATGCCTTAGTTTGTAGGGAATAACCCGCGTACCATGGCATTTCGCCCCCCCAACTACTTCGAAAACGCTGCTAACGTGTTGTGCAATGCACCATTGAATTTTGCACCACTGCTGCGTAATGCATCATTGGGATTTGCAGCACTTTCGTGCCGTTCACGCCGCTGCGACGCGGCCGATCAGAAGCCGACCGCCTGCCCGTCACGACGGCTGTCGCTTGCCGCGACATAGCCATCTTCGGAATCCTCCGACAGCTTCCAGATGAACTGCCCGGAACCGAAATCCATGTAGGGATCGTCGATCGTCTTTAACTGGTGCCCCATGGCCTGAAGGCCGGCGATGGTGTCGGCGCGCAGGGTGGATTCGACATCCAGTGTGAAATCCCGGTTCAGCTTCCAGCGCGGCGCACAGCACGCTGCCTGCGGCTGCTGATCGTAATCGACCATGCGAACAACCGTCTGGACATGCCCCTGGGGCTGGATATCGCCACCCATCACGCCAAAGCTCATCACCGGGCGTCCCGCACGCGTCAGGAACCCCGGGATGATCGTGTGGAAAGGCCGCTTGTGGCCCTCGACGACGTTAGGCGATGCGGGATCCATCGAAAAGCCCACGCCGCGGTTCTGCAGGCTCACGCCCATGCCGGGCACCACGACGCCCGATCCGAAGCCCATGTAGTTCGACTGGATGAAGGAAATCATCATGCCGCTCTCATCGGCGGCGGTCAGGTAGATCGTGCCGCCCGTGGCGGGCATGCCTGGCGCAAATGCAGTCGCCCTGGATCGGTCAATGAGACGCGCACGCGAGGCCAGGTAGGCATCGTCGAGCATTTGCGCGGGCGTGACTTCCATTGATCGCGGATCCGACACATACCGGTAGAGATCCGCCATCGCAAGCTTCATCGCCTCGATCTGGAGGTGCTGGGACTGCACCGAATCCACTGCAAGGCTGCGCAGGTCGAATTGATCCAGGATCCCCAGTGCGACCAGTGCGCTGATCCCCTGCCCGTTCGGCGGGATTTCGTGCAGCGTGTAATCCCGATAGCGGCGTGCGATCGGGGTGACCCACTCGGGACGATAGTCGCGCAGGTCATCGAGCGTATGCACGCCCCCGTGGGCCTGAATGTGCGCAACGATGGCCTCGGCGGTCTGCCCTTCATAGACGTCGCGTCCGCGCGTGCGCCCAATGCGGCGCAGCGTGTCGGCCGCATCCCTGAACACAAAACGCTCCCCGACAGCAGGGGCGCGACCGTTGGGCATGAACGTTTGCGCAAAACCTGGCTGGTTCTGCAACTCGGGCACCGCTGCGGCCCACTTCTGGGCAACCACGGGCGGCACCGCAGTGCCGCGCTCGGCGATTTCGATGGCCGGGGCCATCAGGTCTTCAAACGGCAGCTTGCCGAACCGCTCGTGCAGCGCAGCCCAGCCCGAGACCACCCCCGGAATCGTAATCGTGTCGACGCCGCGCTTGGGTGCGTTGGCCAGCCCCTTGCCATTGACGCCGTATTTCTGCGAGAAGTACCCCGTATTCCAGGCCGCAGGCGACCATCCCGAGGCATTGAGCCCCTGCAACGACTTGCCATCCCACACAATCGCGAACGCGTCGCCGCCCAGCCCGCACGAGACAGGCTCGATGAGGGCAATGGCCGCGGCGGCGGCGATCGCGGCATCGACCGCGTTGCCCCCGGCCAGCATCATGCGCAAGCCGGCCTGCGCGGCCAGCGGGTGTGAGGTCGACACCACGTTGCGCGCAAACACGGGGATACGCACGGTCGGGTACGGGTTGGACCAGTTGAAGGATTTCATCGGAACCACCGGAATTGAAGAAGAAAAAAGTAATGGCGCCTGCGCATCACGCGCGCGGCGCCATCGGCCCTTGAGACACGGATCAGAGCGCGGCGTCGCCGCTTTCGCTTGTCCGGATGCGGATTGCCTGCTCGACGGGCGTGACAAAAATCTTGCCGTCGCCGATCTTGCCCGTGCGCGCTGCCTTGAGGACGGCCTCGATGACGTCATCGACCAGGGTATCGGCTACGACCATCTCGACGCGAATCTTTGGCAGAAAGTCAACAACGTACTCGGCCCCGCGGTAGAGCTCGGTATGCCCCTTCTGGCGACCGAATCCCTTGACTTCGGTCACCGTCAGGCCATTGACGCCGACCTCGGCCAGCGCCTCACGTACTTCATCGAGCTTGAAGGGTTTGATGATGGCGGTTACTTGCTTCACGTTGCATCCCGAGGAAAAAGGAAATGGTCAAAAGGTAATAAATTCAGTCACGGCCGCAGAATCAGAATGTCTCCCGGTAGCCGTTAGTCAAAGGATAACGCCAATCGCGCCCGAACGCGCGATCAGTGATCCGGGGGCCCGGCGGCCCCTGGCGCCGCTTGTATTCGTTGATGCGGATCAGTCGCACGATCTGGTCGACATGTTCGCGCGCATAACCGGCCGCCACGACCTCGGCGGCCGACTGATTGTGTTCGACATAGTGCTCGATGATCGCATCGATGACTTCGTAGGGCGGCAAACTATCCTGGTCGGTCTGGTCAGGCCGGAGTTCCGCGGAAGGCGCGCGCGTAATGATGCGCTCGGGGATCACCTCGCCGAACTGGTTGCGCCAGCGCGCCAGCCCATACACCCGCGTCTTGGCGACGTCTTTGAGCAGCGCGAAGCCCCCGGCCATGTCGCCATACAAGGTGCAATAGCCGG
Organism: uncultured beta proteobacterium; assembly: GCA_903894155.1. GTDB lineage: Bacteria > Pseudomonadota > Gammaproteobacteria > Burkholderiales > Burkholderiaceae_B > Zwartia. The sequence continues at coordinate 10,697 of CAITPF010000311.1, forward strand.
TTGAGAGCTCGGATTTATTGCCGGTCGTCAGCACCAGATGGCCATACTTGTTCGACAGCGCCATCAGCAGCA
>CAITPF010000312.1 GCA_903894155.1 uncultured beta proteobacterium
AAGCCGCACGGCGCGGTGCAACGCCACCTCATCCGATGCAGTCTTTTGCTGCAGCGAGCAACTGAACCCCGCAAGCCGCCAAGGTGTCTGCCCGGCAGCAGCATTCTGTTCGACCAAAATCAGCACCTTCCCATCCGGACCAAGCCCCAGTTCCGGCCTCTCGTCCCGAATTGCATGGAGTCTCCTCGCAAGACGCACAACCAGCCACTGCTCAACCGGAAGATAATTGGTCGCCTCGATGTCATTCGCGTACCCAACGCAGATCGCCTGGTCGTCCGAAAGCTCGCGGAATTCAGCTTCACCGTCTTCCAACGGACCAACGCACAAGTTGGAAACAACTTTGACCGCATCGGGCGCGGGATACCAATCATCGCGATACCCTGCGCTTCGATACACCCCCCGCACCAGCCCGGCAACATCGATTTCTTCCGCCCCTGCACAGGCAACGCGGCCTGTCACGTAGACATGGTCACGGTGAACGGCCACTTCAACACCGACCAACGCCCTCGGCTCCCGGTGCCAAGCCTCCAGCACCAAGGCGTCCGCGATCGCATCGCACAGCTTGTCCGGATGTCCAGGAAACACAAATTCTGCGGGAAATAGTTGCTTGCTCATTGGTAGTCCCCCATCTTCAAAGTTGTCGTGTAATCGGCGACAGCCGCCAAATCTAGTTCGTTCACCGCGCCGAGATAAGCAACGGCCAGCTTGGCGGCTGCCAGGGTTTCCTTATGCTGTCCTGATGGCAGGCCAACCCATCCATCGGTGACCAACACGGCGCGCCTGACCTCGTTGCGTAGCATGTGGCTGGCAACGCAGGCGATATCCGTGCCACCTGTCGTTCGACACGTGCCGCGACGCAGTTCGCCAACCGTGATATCCGCCACCTGGTCCGAGAACAAGTGAATCGTTGGAAAGACCAGTTCCTCGCAATCCAGAACCGCGCCGTACAAGGCTTTGAGAACGCCTCCCATGCTGCCGGATACATCCAGATAAATGTGGACGCGCTCCCCTGAGGGGTGGATGCGCCGCAAGGTCGTGGTCGAACTGTGCAGCAGCGGCTCCTGTCCCAAGGATCGCAGCACGATCGACCGCCTTCCAGCCGACGGAACCGGCGTCTGAATCGTGATTGAATCCTCACTGATCCTGCGAAAGCGGCCTCGTCCTCCCATGCCCGCAACCTTTCGGATGAGGCTGCGCAGCACGGATCGGTTCGAAGCGCTCCTCGCCGGGTTGACCGTTGAAGACTCCAACACGTCCGCGAGGGATCGCCCCCGGATGGGATCTGGTGGCTGTGGCCATTGCTCGACGATTTCACGCACGATCCCAAAGATCAGTGGCGACTTATGTTCAAGCCCCGAGTGCGCGTCGTCACCCTGATCGTGACCGCCCAGCAGGGGAACGCCGAGATCCCCTGATCTATCCGCCCCCTCAAGAATTTGGGGCAACAGGCTATAGACCTCGTGGTAGCTCGCGCCAGCCTCGGAATACAGCGCGGTGTGAACCTCGATGGCTCTTTGCCTGAGCGGCTCCGGAAGCGCCTCCAATCCCGGCACCGAATTGATCGTGCGACTCGGCCAGCCCGCTGCCGGCCTGAGCAGACACTCGGGAAACTGGTCATCCCGATAAAACTCGGTAAAGAACGACGTGTATTCCACACCCGGAAACATCCGACAGACCACGCCATTGATGACCGCGTCGAAGACGAAGTTCTGTGCTGGCGTCACCCGGGGGAATAGCGTCGTGTGCCCCAGCAGAACGTGGTGCAACTCATGCATCACCAGCGCCAGCAACTTCTCCGGTGTATCAGCATGCCGCTCGACAAACAGCGGGTTGATCAGCATTCTCGGCTGTATCCGGCACTCGACTGCAGCCGTAGGCACTTCCGTCGATTCAACGATGTCCAGAAGCCTCAACAAGCCGACCAGCGCATAAGAGCCGCTGGGAAATGCGTCAAGGATTCGGTCCGCAAGTGCACCTTCATGAATCGTTCCAGTTTTCATCACTTGGTCTCCTCAAGACGATCAATAAATGCCGGTGGAATCAGCAGAGAAATCGCGTCTCGCTGTAAAGCAGACTTGATCGCCGGCGATTTGTTGCGCAGCCAGACCGTTTCCGTTGACTTGCTGAGGATCGCAAGCACCGTTAGCGGGTCATCCCAGATCACGCAATGCTTCGGATGCGCCTTGATCACCGCGCACCCATCCGGAAGCGGTAGCTCCGTGGTTCGCCGGTTGATCAACGTAGCCAATCGCCGCTCCGGCGTGAAAGGCAGCCCCTTACCTGCATCGATTTCACCCAAAGCGCTCAACACGTCAAGGATCGAAGCGCCCTGAAGCACAGCCGGCAAAGCCACGCGAACGGCCTTGCCGTAATGGCGGCCTGGGCGGTACTTCATGGATGTCACGCCTGATCCACCAGGCCCGAGGCTTGTCGCCAAACCAGAAAGCCCCTCGTACTTCATGACGCTCTTTGGGGGCGCGCTCATGTTGTGAAGTACCGATCGATTTAAGTTCATGCCATCCTCACTTGTTCGTCGGCGCTTGCAAACGCCTCAAACGCCCGCTCGGCATCGTCGGGGGTCTGCAACAGCCTTTTTGCAAAGAGCGACGCAACAGCATTGGCATGAAGATGCGCTCGGGGGTCATCCGGGTTCAACTTGGCCAGCAATCCCTTGATGCGCCCCCACGTCGTGTAGCGACAGTTGGTGGCATGGATTGTTTCGGTGAACCCTGGCGGCGTAGCAATATCGCGGTAAGCCTCCCCGACGTCAGAAGCAATGGCCGCATTCAGCCGCCCGACCGCTCCGGTCTCAAACAGATGAACGATTGCCGCCTCCCGTGCTCCGGCGGGCAACTGGGCAAGACAATCCCCGGCCACACGAGAAAACTCCCCTTTCGGCAAGCGCGTGGCCTTAACCGCCAGCTTGAAACGTTCAAGGGGATCAGCCGTGCTGAGGATCACCCGAATGGGATCACCAGGGCGCAGCTTGACCGCATGAATCGCCTCTCGGTGAGCGGCGAGTAGCTTGACCAAAGGTATTGCGATGCCTTCCGCGCGCTGACCGGCACGATGCAGTCCCACTTTGATTTTGTCCCGCGATGATGCTTTGCCAGGATCTCTTTCAGCTCCCGCATCCTTTTATCCCAGTCTATATTCTTACGCTTGTGCAGGTTATGGCAGGCGCAGCACAAGCCCTGCTCGTCGAAATGGAGGTCCGGTTTGGTCTC
>CAITPF010000313.1 GCA_903894155.1 uncultured beta proteobacterium
ACTGACGGGTTTTAGTCAGGACGAACTCATTGGAAAATCGCCTCGCGTTCTGACTTCGGGGGCTCAGGATCAGGATTTCTGGCGTGAGTTCTGGGAAGAACTGAGCACAAAGGGCAATTGGCGAGGCGAGGTGCGCAATCGTCGAAAAGACGGCACGATCGCCATTGACTATTTGAGAATTGACACCGTTCATCTCGACCAGGGGACCGAACCTGTTCACGTTACGGCGTACCGCGATGTCACAGCCGAAAAGGCCAATCAGGAAAAGGTCTGGCAACTCGCACATTTTGATACGCTCACCGGCTTGGCCAATCGCCGCTCATTTCTGAATACGTTTGCGCATGCAATCATTCGGGCCGAGCGCAAGGGGGCGATGGTCGCCCTGATGTTTCTGGACATTGATCACTTCAAGAATATCAACGACACGTTCGGTCATTCTGTGGCTGACTTGTTGCTGATCGAAGTTTCGTCAAGACTTAGAAAGACCCTGCGTCAGGCCGACAGTGTTGGCAGAATGGGTGGAGACGAATTCACCATCATGTTGAGCGAGCTATCCCATATTCACGACGTTGAACGCATCTGTCAGAAGATATTGAGTGAATTGGCGTTTCCCATTCGCGTCTACGATCACACGATCTACGTCACGGCAAGTGTGGGCATTGCGATATATCCCGACGATGGCGTAGACGTCGAATCCCTGCTTAAGCGCGCGGATCAGGCGATGTACGTTTCAAAGCAAAGTGGCCGCAATCGCTACACATTTTTTTCGAGCTCCATGCAGGAGGAAGCCTCCAGGCGAGCGCAATTGGGCAATGACCTGCAGATTGCGCTCACAGAAAGTCAACTGGTTGTCTACTATCAACCCATTGTTGAATTGTCATCAGGACTTATACGCAAGGCAGAGGCTCTGATCCGCTGGCAGCATCCGACGCTCGGTCTTCTAAATCCAGCTGAATTTATTCCGTACACCAAGGAGGTCGGTCTGATTCAGAAAATTGATCAGTGGGTCTTGGAACAGGTCACAACAAGATTGAGAGCATGGCCGGAGCATTTGCGCAAAAACTTTCAGATTTCAATGAACAAGTCAGCGATCGAATTCCGTTCCGCCGACGCCATTGATAAGACCATTGAAACGTGTCAAGGCCTCAGCCGCAACGTCATGGTGGAAATTACCGAGCGTGTGCTCATGGACGATGCGCCAAACACCACCACTAACTTGATGAAGTTGCACGAAGCAGGAATCGCCCTCGCGCTCGATGACTTCGGCACGGGATACTCGTCCATGTCCTACATTGCTCGATTTCCAGTCACTTACGTGAAAATCGATCAGGGCTTTGTGAGTAAACTGGTCAGCACCGACGCAAGTGAAGCCGCGTTATGTAAAGGCATTGTCTTGTTGGCGCACGAATTGGGCATCAAGGTGATTGCCGAAGGCGTCGAAACCCAGGAACAAAATGACTGGCTGGCAAGCATAGGTTGCGACTATGTGCAGGGGTATCTGTACTACCGGCCGATGACTGCGGATGCCTTTGAGAAAATTGTTCTCACATCGGCCCCGACTTGAGGGTTCCCGGTAACGGTTTTTGGCCGGGACGGTCATTCAGTCCGCCGATGTCATTGGCGGGTAACAGACGCTCTGGCGCCGTTGCTGCGAAGAATGACAGAAGCTGAAACGGGTGCAATCCGGACAGCGACTGTCATCACAAGTCACGCCTGATACAAGCTCAGGACTTCCGGCGAGCCTGCTCCACGCACAGGTGCGTATGAGCGGCCTTGAGAAGATCGCAGGGCAGGTTGTGCTCCATGCCATGCGCGATCATGTCGCCCAGGATGTGGTCATGCTCGGTATGGTTGCCCGCGCGCATGTCACGCAGCATCGAAGCGGCAAACCCCGAGCCCGGTTTGGTCAGCAGCCCGACCGAACGTTCGCGCGCGCTTTCCCGCATGGGGAACCCGTGCGCCTGGGCAATCGCGCAGCACTCGGCGAACGCCTTGGTCATCATTTCCGCGCCCCAGGGCGCTGCGACGATCTCGCCCACCGTACCGCCAAAAAGCGTCGTCATGGCGGCAAGCGTGGCAAGGTAGATCCACTTGTCCCAGAGATTCTGCTCGATGTTCTCGCTGTAGGTTCGATCGAATCCCGCGTTCTCGCACAGATCATAGAAAGCCTTCGCAAGCGCCGCGTGGGCCGGCGATCGCGGGCCGACGGTCAGCGCGGCGAGGTCGGTCAATTGGCGCACGGCGCCGGTCTCTGTGATGGTGCCCGCGATTTGCGCCACCCCGCCCATGACCCGGTCACGCCCGAACTTCTCGTCAAGCAGTTTGATGTGGGCCAGGCCGTTGAGAAATGGCAGGAACGCGCCACGCGCACTGGCGAGCGCAACCGACTCCAGTGAATCGTCCAGGTCAAAGGCCTTGGGGGCCAGCACGATCAGGTCATATTCGGGCTTGAGCTGATCGCGCGTGACGGTCTTGGGCCGCACCGTGAAGGTTTCCTTGGGGGTCTCGATGACCAGCCCCTCAGCCTGGATCTTGCGGTTGCGCGCCTCGCGCAGCAGGAAGGTGACGTCCGCACCCGCGTTGATCAGCCTCGCGCCAAAGTAGCCGCCCACTCCCCCTGCACCTACGATCAGAATCTTCATTGGTCTTGTCTGCCCTGAATATGGTTAACGTTTTCTTCAGCCGCCTCAGCACCCGGAAATTCGACCCAGGTGCCACGCAGGCTGACGGAGGATTTTAAGCCAGCTCCGAATGTCGCTGGACAATCGGGCCGCTTTCCTTCAAATTGCCCCTACAACGCTGCGGGCCCGGGCGACCACAACAACTACCAGGAGACCCTTCATGAGATTCGGATGGCATGTTGTATTGACCAAGGACACCGCTGGGCGCGTCGCGGACACTGCGCGCTTCTGGTCGCTTCTCGAAACGTATGCCAACCGCATCGTGGGGCCCAGCGACTCGGTCGAGTTACTGTTCACGCGTAGCCGCACACTGAGCACTCAAACGCTGATGACCGTCGTGAACACGATTACGCTGGTCAACGATGTCCTCGAGGCGCAAGCCGCGGGGCTCGATGGCGTCGTGCTGGCCGCCTCGATCGACCCGGGCGTCTATGAGGCGCGGAGCATCGCGCGCATCCCGGTCGTGGGATCGATCGAGTCCGCGCTTGCCATCAGCGGCTTCATCGGGCAGAAGGCCGGCATCGTGACGATTGCAGGCGGGGCGGACCCCGCATCCTACGCACGCACCATCGAGCAGAACGCCTCGCGGTACGGCTGCAGGGACAAACTGATTGCCAACCGTCCCGTTCGGGCGCTCGACCAGTCCTGGCAGGAGTTCTATCGTTGCTATTCAGACGCGGTCTCAGGCAATGGCGACGCCTTTCTATCCGCCTTTGACGCAACCGCGCGCGAACTGGTCCGCGACGGCGCAGACGTCGTGATCTGCGGCAACCAGCTATTCGGTGCGGTGCTCGATCATTACGGTCAACTCAAGTGCACGTCCAACAATGTGCCGCTGATCGACAATACCGCCGCGGGCCTCAAGATGCTGCAGGTACTGAACTCGCTGCGCGCGACCACAGGCCTGGACATCAGCCGGACCGGCGTCTTTCAGTCGCCTTCGCACGATTCAACCGAAAACGTGGCGCGGATGCTCGGCGCACTGTCTGGCGGCATCATCGGTGCCGTCGGGTAGAGACGCCCCGGGTTCTTGTCCTGGTGCGCGACAAGCCCCATCATTCAGGGCCAGCAGGGGTGCAACCGCAGCCCGGCGACCTCAATCGTCAGCGCGCACACCGGCTTCGCGCACCACCTTGCCCCACTTGGCATGTTCGGCACGAATAAACCTGGCGAAATCATCCGGTGTCGGGCTGATCGCGATCTCGACCGCCGACTGGCGCAATAATTTCTGGTTAACAGGGTCCTTCAGCGCCGTAAGCAGCGCGGCATGGATTTTTTCGATGGCCTCGGGCGGCGTGCGAGCCGGTGCGAGCAGCCCGGTCCAGTTCACCGCAATGACGTCCGGATAGCCTTGTTCCGCAGCGGTCTTCAGGTCGGGAAGAAACTCCGAGCGGTTGCTGCTGGCGATCAGGATTCCGCGAAGCTTGCCGTCGCGGATCTGGCCATAGACCGCCGGCAAATCGACGAGGACCCCGTTGACATGGCCGGCCACGGCATCTGCGACCGCAGGCCCGGCCGCCTTGTAGGGCACGTGCTCAAGACGCGACAGCCCGGTCGTGCTCCTGAGCAATTCGAGGGCAAGGTGTGGAAGCCCTCCGTTGCCCGACGTGGAAATCGTCACCCCCTGACGTTTGGCCATTTCAATCAGTTGGGGAAGATCGCGCACATCGACTTTCGAATTCAGGGCGAGCACTTCCGGTGCGAGCCCCATCAGGCTAATTGGTGCAAAGTCCAGGAACGGGTCGTACGAGACGTTTTTGCTGGTATGGGGCGTCAACGCCAGCGGGCTCGACGTGGTGACCAGCAGCGTGTAGCCATCCGGGGCGGACTTCGCGACATGGTTGGTGGCAATCATGCCTGATGCACCGAGGATATTCGTGACGACCACGGGCGCGCCCAGCGTCTGCGACATGGAGGGCGCGAGGACGCGCGCAAGAATATCCGCAGAGCCGCCTGGTGCAAATGAAACGACAAGCGTCACGGGTTTCGAAGGGAAATCGGTCGCCGCGCGAGCTTGCAGGCAGGGCGCAGCCGACAGGATCAGCGCCGTCAGGACCGAGCCCAGCGATAACCATCGTCTGGAATGTTTCATGGTGCTTCTCCTTTAAGGAAAACGACCCGTCCCACGATCCAGCTCTGGGTGTCGGCCATCCTAATGGCGTACCGTCACGGCGTCAATGACAAACGCGACGTTAGCTTGCGCCACCGGGCCCGGCGCCAGATCCGAGATCCAGGATCTCGGCAACATCACCGGATGCGGGGACGCTGCGGCAGGCCGCAAGCGACTCGGCACCAGCGTGGGCTCCGATCAGGGGCTCGGCAAGCGCGAGGAACTTGGCGTCGATCATGGCATCGGAAAGCGGGTTGGACATGCTGCCGATCGCGTTTTCGACAAAGTAAGAGAGCTTCTTCCCGTCGCGCGTGGTCACCGTAACGTAGGCCTGGTTGTCCGCCACTGCATCGTCGGCCATTGCTGACGCGCGCTCCTGCAGATCACGCACCCGCGGATCCCAGACGCAATCCGGTTCACCCTGGGCGATTCCGATGGCGCCGTGCACGAAGGCAGCCGCCACCCAGTGAAAGAGGCTGACTTGCGCCTCGAACACGTTGACCGGAAGCTTTCGCCACGTGAGGGCCAGCGTGTTCGGATTGACGCGCATGTCGATATGGGCGATATCGGCATGCGATAGCCCATGTGCCCTGACCAGATGCAAACAAGCGTCAAGGGCAGGATGGATCACAATGCCGCACGGGTACGGCTTGTACGTGTTGTTCATCATTTCAAACCGGTCGCCCAATCCCTGTGTGATCAGCGCAGCATCGGATCCATTGCCCAGTACCTGGAGCAAGCCGTTCTTTCCGTCGATGGAAATCGCGCTGCAGGTAAACCCCGCCTGTGCGAAATAGGCTGACGCCACCCCGGCGCGCGCGGCCATGCCGGGAACATAGGTCATGGCCATGCTGCCGTGCGTTGCGCGCATGCCGCCGGCATGTGTGGCGGCAAGACCGATGGCATCGACCATTTGTTCCCGGGTTAGCCCGAGCACCAACCCGACCGCAACACCCGCGCCAATGCCACCCGACAGCCCGGTGATAAACCAGCCCCTGCTCGCGCCATTGGCCAGAATCGCACAACTCATTCGGCATTCAAGTTCCATTCCGGCGATGAGCGCGCCCAGCATGCTCGCTCCGCTGACCGGCTGACCTTCCTGGGACAATTTATCCGCGACCGCAAGCAACGCCGACGCAATCGGCCCGGTTGGATGCGTCGTCGTCGCGAGGTGGGTGTCGTCGTAGGTCTGCGAGGTCGAGGCCAGCGCGCCCAGCAGTGCCGCGTCAGCGACGCAAAAGCGCTGGCCACGCCCCAGGACACGCACAGAGCCGCCCGACGCCATCGCAAGCATTCCTTGTACTGCCGCATCCATGGCCGAGGTCGCCGATCCGCCAAGCGCACAGGCAACCCAGTTCGTCCACGCACGCACCCCCTCGGTGCGCACCCTGTCTGGCAGCGTGTCCCACGTAAGCGCTCCTGCGAAATCAGCCATGCGGTACGTCACTGGATCTTTCGTTTGGTTCGACACGAGATAGCTCCGGATTCAATGGAAATTACCGCCAGCGATCACACTTTACACTCGAGGCCGGTTTAATAAGCCAAACGTCGGAATCGTCCGGAAACGAGGGAAAGCGATTAGAATCCACGTAATTATCCTGAGTCACTGTCATCCAGATTAGTGCTCGCGTCAAAAGAAAGACTGCTCACGGCATGTTTCAAAAACTAAAGATGACCTCTGTGGTCGTCGCGATCGTTTTTTTTCTGCTGAGCCTGCTCGCGGTGCTGCAGTATTACCGTTTCCAGACGCTGCTCTACGAAGTCAATTCCTCCCGCATCAGCGTCCCGACCCAGGCATTGAAGAGTGACATCGAACGCAGCCTCGGTCTCGGGCTCGCGCTGCAAAGCAACGTCGCCCTGAAATCCATGCTCGAAACCACCATCGAACGCAATACCGATATACGCTCGATCAGGCTGGCCGATACGAAGTCGGAGACGGCGCAGATTCTGTGGGAAGCCGGCAAACCACCGCCCCTGACCGAATTGCAACCTTCCGTGAGCGCGCACCTCCGTACAAACAAGGAAATGTCATTCGATCCCGACCACAAGGACGATTTCGTCCAGGTCTGGTCGATCCGTGACCCGATCGGACGCGTCGTCGCGGCGCTGGTCGTGCGAGTCGACAATACCGAAGCGCGGAACCTGCTGGCGGACGCGCGTGCACACCTGCTGCAATACTGGCTGCTACTGTGCGGCGCAACGCTCGTTTGCCTCGCCCCGATCCTGATTTACCTGTTCTCCAACCTGGATCGACTGATCAGTTCCGCCAACCGCATTCTGCGCGGAGATGCCGCGCCGAACGTGCAGCATGCGCAGCACAGCGAGATCCTTGATCTCGCGACGCAAGTCATGGAGTCGGGCCAGTCGGCCGGCACCGGGAGGCGGTAATGCGTTACACCGCAACCGCCGGGAAGCCGGCCAGCATCGAAAAGACCCTCGCCAAGCGAACCTACGCGTTGTTTCTGCTATGCAGTGTGGCGGCAGTTGCCCTCCTGACCTGGTTCACGCTCGTGCATTTCGAGCGCATCCTGTTGCCGCAGGTTCTGGCCAAGAGCGACGTGATCGCCAGTTCGGTTCGTACAACGATTGAGGAAGCGACCGGCCTTGGCATCCCCTACGATTCCCTTGTTGGCGTCGAGGATTTCCTGTCCGACACACTGATTGAAAATCCTGAAATCGCCTTCATCAAGGTGCAGCGCGAGGGCATGCGCGAGTACGTGAAGGCGCGCTCCGGGTCGGCGGGCGCGGCCAACCAGGAAGTCGTGCTGCGCCAGATCGACGCCGCAGGCGACGCACCCCGGGTGATCGTGGCAGTGCGTGCCTCGTACGTCCAGGAAAAGCTGCAGGTGATGGTCGGGGACGCCCTCGTCGTTTCGGTGGTCGCGCTCATCGCCGGGCTTGAGATCGCGCTGTTCTTCATGGTGCGATGGATCATGCGACCGATCGACACCTGGCGCGCCATGATTGGCGGAATGCAGTCGGGACAGCTTGACCGCGAGTTAAAGCAACCCGAGTATGGTCCATTCTCGGAACTACTGCGCCTTTCCAACGACAAGATCACGACCCTGCGCAAGCGCTTCTCGGGCGGCGCACCGTCGGCCGATGGGCGTGGCGGCTGGTACCAGCCCCAGGCACGCGATGTGCGGATGGCGCTTTTCCTTTTTGTGTTATCCGAAGAATTGTTGCGGTCCTTCCTGACGCTTTACGTGAAGGAGTTTGCCGATCCGTCCAACCGGCTGAACACGGAACTTGCCATCAGCGCCCCGATCATTGCCTACATGTTCGTGGCCGGCGTTGGCACACTGTTCGGCAGCGGGCTGGTGGATCGCCTCGGGTTGCGCCGTGCGTTCGGGCTGAGCGTGATCGTGTCGACCGTGAGCCTCTGCGGCCTGGCTGCGGCGCATTCGGTGACAGAAATCGTCATCTGGCGTTCGGTCAGCGCCTTCGGGTATGCCGTGGCCACGATCGCCTGTCAGGTGTTCATCGCGCGCACAGGCACCGCCGGCGGCGCGAACGTCCGCGCCCTGTCGATTTTCGTCGCCGCAGTGACCGCCGCGTGCATTTGTGGCGCGCCGATCGGTGCGGTCCTCGCCGATATGCTTGGAAAGCCTGCGGCGCTGCTGTTCGCAGCACTGATGGCCGTGCTGTCCTGGGCGTTCTTCAGCAAGATCACCATGCCGCCCGCGCCGGCCGGCAAGGATGGGGAAGGGCCCGAGCGGGGCATGGCGGGGTTCGGCGCGCTGTTGCGCTGCCGTGCGATCCTCACAGCCATGGTGTGCGGCGTACTGCCGGGCAAGCTGATGATGGCCGGGATGCTGTTCTACATCACGCCGCTGCTGCTGCAACAGTACCAGTTGTCGCAAGCCAGTATCGGTCAGTTCTTCATTCTGTATTACGTCCTGCTCTCGCTGGGCAACGCCGTCATCAGCCGTGCCGATCCCAAATTGCGAACAAAGACCATGCTGGTCATCGCGGGCGCGGTGACAAGCGGCGCTGGCGGGCTGATCATGATCTGGTTCAACACGCCACTTGCACTCGCGCTCGTCATTGTCTGCTTCGGCCTGGGGCAAAGCATCCTGCTCACCCCGCTCACCACCGTCATCCTCGATATCGCGGCACGCGAGCTACCCGATGTATCGCCTTCGCGCGCGCTGGCGCTGGCCCGCGCGTTCGAACGGGTCGGAGGTATCACCGGCGCCGTTCTTGCGGCCGTGCTCTCGGCGACGCTAGGCTATCGCAGCGCAACCGCGCTGCTGGGCATCATCGTACTCACGCTGGGGCTGGGCACCTTGTCGCTGCTGCGTCCCGTCAGCTCGCGGGGGTTTGCCCATGGCTAGCCGCTCAGGATTCGTCCGGTTTGCGATTGTGCTGTGCGTATGGCTGGCCGCCAGCCTTGGGCTCGCCGCACACGCGGCCGACGCCAAGCCGTACCGGATCACGATGGTGGTGTTCCGTGGCTGCGAGCAAGCTTGTCAGGGCTTCAAGGACTACTTCGCGGATCGCAAGATTCCGGTGGAGATCGAAATCCTGGACTGCAACACGGATCTCCTGAAGATCCCCGGATTCGTCGCCAGGGTCAAGGCGTCCAGGCCAGACCTGCTCGTGACCTGGGGCACAACCGTGTCACTCGACATGCTGGGCACCATCGACAATGTCGATCCGGCCAGGCACGTGACCGATATACCCGCGATATTCATGATCGCCTCGACCCCGGTGGGATCCGGCCTGGTCCGCGACCTGGCGTCCCCGGGGCGCAACGTCACCGGCACGCTGTATATCGTCCCGGTGGAAACCCAGCTCAATGTCGCGCGGTTGTACATGCCGTTCAAGCGCGTCGGCTACATCCTGAATCCGACCGAAAACAATTCAAAGGTCGTGCTCGACGAGTTGCGCGCTGCGCAGGCCAAATTCGGTTTCGAACTGGTCGAACGCACCGTTCCGCTGACCAAGGCGGGCAAGCCCGACGCCGCGAGCCTGCCGGCCATCGTCAACCAGCTTGCGGACGCCCGCACGGATTTCCTGTACTTCGCGCCAGACACCTTTTTGCTGCTGAACCGTGATGTCATCACCAAATCCGCAGTCGCGCGAAAGCTTCCGGTGCTGGCAACCTCTGAATCCGTCGTCCAGGAAGCCGATGCGCTGTTCGGCGTCGTCAACCACTATTACACCGTGGGCCAGCTGACGGGGTCCAAGGCTGAACTGATCCTCACGAAGAAGGCCCAGGCGAAAGACATCCCGGTGGTCGCGCCACCGGGCTTCGCACTGATCGTCAACATGCGCGTGGCATCCCTGATTCAGGAATACCCTCCGATTCGCGTATTGAAAGTGGCAGAAATCGTACGCTAGGCGCCAGCGGCCTTGCCGCTACGTCCGAAGCGCAAGGCCTTCGCCCACAAGCGGCGCGCGCAGGCGTTCGACGACCCCGTCGATTCCCTGTGTGTGTATGTCGGCTGCCGCCTGCTCGACCGCCGCAGGGCTGACGATCTCAAGCAGTTTTGGTGAAGTGGACACCGGGCAAAACCTGAGCACCAGATCGCTGTACGCATCGAACGAAACCAGGCAGATCCCGAGGCGACGCATTTGCTCGAAAACCTCGCTTCCCGGAAGGTGGTAGTAACGAAAGCCCTCCTGGGTTTGTTCCCGCATTTGCGGCTGACGGCCCGCTTCGAGCGTCTGCAGCACTTCAAGCAGACTGGTCAGCCCCATCTCGTAAAGATGCCCGATGTGGCTGAAGACCGAGGCGGATGGTGTCGCCGGCATCGTGGAAACCGAGTAAATCGGCCCGGTATCGATACCCATATCGACCTTGTGCAGCGTGCAGCCGAGCTTTTCCTCGCCGTTCACCAGCCCGCGCAACGGTGCGCACAAGCCGGCATACCCGGGCAACGCGCCCGGGTGAATGTTGTAGATGCCAAAACGCGGGATTCGCTCGATATTGCCCTTGAAGATCAGGCTGAAACGGGCCGACACGATGACATCCGGCCCCCAGGCGCGAATCTCCTGCTCGCTTTCAGGCGAGTTGATCTTTTGGCTGATCTCGATGCTGACACCGTACTTGCGGGCACAGCCCTCGAACGTCAGCAGTTCGCCGGCATCAGCGCCAGCATCGATCGCAGGGAAGACCACGTGCAGAGGAAAGTCGCGCTCAAGGAACTTTTCTTCCGAAAGCTCGGGCACCTGATTTTCGGCCGAGCGGGTCTTGTCCGAAAGGAACACACGCAGCTCATGCCCGGCAAGGCGGGGCAAAATAAAGTTGAGGATCGATGCCCCGAAAATATCGTTCTTGGTACAAAAGAGAATCTTCATTACCGCCTGCTGGATCCTAGGAGTTGGCTCGCTGCCCGGGCCGATCGTTCAAACCGCCGACCGTCCCTTGTGGCCCGGATGGCGGGCCGAGATATCGGAGATCAGCTTCGAGGCCTTCTTGCCTGCATGGTTGCTTTCAGTGAAATGGAGTTCGATCCGTCGAATGCGCTCGAGTTCGCGCTCGGATAAAGGAATCCTGAGCGACTTCTTGTGCAGGGACTCCAGGGTGGCCACGTAACGATCGGCCGTACTGCTCACCCACATCGAATAGAGGCTGGGGAATCCCATAAAGCTGAAAAACACATACGCGCTCAGCACGAAACTCAGCAGCAACGCGATTTTGTCGAGGACGCCCGCGACCCAGAAGTTGAGCACCTTGTAGAGCGGAGGGATATAGCCGGTACCGCTCTTGTAGATTTTTTCGGCGTCGGCGTTACTGTCGAGATCGCGCTCGAGGTCCATGGTCGGGAAGGTACCGCGTGCCGTGACGAGCGTCGGCGCCCTGAAGGCATCCTTGAGCGCCAGGGTCACGTCCGTCACGATGGCGGGATGCAGGTAATCCTTGGAAATCACCGTCACCGGTATGCCGACCATGTGGACGTCTGCGGGCGGAAGATCCTTTTCGAGGCTGAAACCGCCCCGGTCGATCGTCAGGTGGTGCAGGTATCCATACTTCTTTACGATCGCATCGGCGCGCTCGAGGGACATCAGTTTGACCTTGCCCCCTTCGCCTAGCCGCGCAACGATCTTGTTGTTGGTGGGCTGCAGGAAGAACGCAACGTCGATCAAGCCCCCTTCGACCGCGCTGGCCATCTCCATGAGCGAAAGCGTCACGAACGTTGCGTTCGACGAACTGATGCCATACAGCCCGAGGATCGCGTCGGTCACGATCCGCGCGCCGCTGTTGGCGGGGCTGACCCCAAGCCTGAGACCCGCGAACTGGCTTGGGCTGGTGATATCCAGCCCAGGGCGCAGGTAGATGAACAGCGGATCCATGGTGATGGACCCAAGCGACTGGATGTTTTCGTACTTGTCGTGATCGACCTCGTGCGCGATGAAGCCGATATCGACTTTGGACTTCGTGTCGTCGACTGCCTTGATGATGTTCAGGGTCTCGTCGGTATTGACGATTTCGACCGCGACACCGTCGGCCTTGAGTTTGTCCCGCAGCATCTGGGCGGTCGTGTCGAAAAACCCGCCCTTGGGGCCCGCGGCGATGGTGATCTTCCTGGGTGGCGCGTTCAGGAAAACGGCGAGCACCAAGCCGATCGCCACGACCAGTGCGATCCAGGGAAGAAACCGGTAGATATTGAAGTTGCTATCGGGGGCTGCGTTACTCATTTATCGAATTGGCAATCAAGTGGTTTGAAAAACGCGGCAAAAAAGCAGGGGTAAACCCCAGAGCATGAAAATACCATGCGTGATCTTAGGGGAATTATCCACCGATGGCTAGTGATTCCTTGATACGACAGACATCCCGCGATCGGCTCAGGGCGTCAGGATGATTTTCCCGAAGACGCTGCGCTCCTGCAGCAACCTGAAGGCAGCAGGGGCTTGCGCGAGGGGCAGCACCCGGTCAATCGCCGGCGTAATGCTGCCTGTCCTCACCAGATCGATCAGGCTGTACAGATCATCCTCAAGCCATCCGTTGGAGCCGATGATATTGAGTTCGAACGTCCAGATGTACCGGATGTCTTCCTTAGGGTCGAAGCCCGCGGTCGCGCCACAGGTGAGCAAACGCCCGTCGTTCGTCAGGCATTTCAGCGAAGGGACCCAGGTGTCGCCCCCGGTGAAGTTGACCACGACATCGACGCCGCCGGCGTCATGGCCGCCAAACCGGGCCTTGCCGTACTTTTTCTGGATTTCCCTGACCCAATCCTGTGAAGCGTAATTAACCGCGTCATCCGCGCCGAGCGCCTTGAGACGGTCGATTTTCTCGTCGGACGAGGCAGCCACGATCACGTGGCACCCCGCCGCCTTGGCAAGCTGTACGCAACAAGTGCCCACGCCACCCGAAGCCCCGAGGATCAGGACTTTCTCGCCAGGCTTCAGGCTGCCGCGCACCACCATCATGCGATAGGCGGTTCCGTAGGCGACCGGCAACGCCGCCGCCGCCTCGAAGGAAACGTCGTCGGGTAGCGGCAGCAGGAGCTTTTCCCTGACTTTGCAATATTCGGCCAGGCCGCCGTCCGAACGCTCGCCCACCAGGGTTTGCGCCTTGCGGTCAAACGGATCCACCAGGACGCGGTCACCCGGCTTGAAGCGCGTCGCGCCCGGCCCGCAGGAAACCACCTCCCCGGCGACGTCGATCCCCATGATCAGCGGCAGGTCCAGCTTGATTCCCGGCATTCCGCGCAGCGTGAACAGATCGTGATAGTTGAGCGCGCAGGCCCGAACCCTGATCACCACCTCGTGCTCGCCCGCCACGGGATCCGGCCAGTTTGGCTCGTATTCGATATTCTCGATCGGGCCGTGGGCCCGCAGCACTTGCGCTTTCATTTCAACTCCAGTTCAGTCCTGTCTGGTCCGACGGGGATAGAGTTTATCCGCTCGCGCCGGAAATCCGCTGCGGCCAGTCAACGGGAAAACGTCCGTGCGCGCTGCGCGAGCGCCTGCCGATCGATCTTGTTGGTGCCCGCCAGGGGCATTTCGGCCAGAAACTCCACGAAGCGAGGGTGTTGATAAGCCGGGGCATGTTTCAGGGCAAAGGCGCGGACTTCCCCGGCGGTGAGCGAAGCGCCGGGGCGGCAAACGATGAAGGCGGCGGGGATCTGGCCCTTGATCTCATCGTCCACCGCAATGACGACGGCCTGGGCGATCCCGGTGTGCCGTTCGAGCATTTTCTCGACCTCGCCCGGGTAGATGTTTTCTCCGCCGCACACGAACATATCGTCCACGCGGCCCACAAAATAATAGAACCCCGCCTCGTCCCGGCGCATGACATCGCCCGTGACGTACCAGCCACCAACGAACCGGCTGCGGGATTGCTCCGGTCGATTCAGGTAGCCTGGTGCCACCGCGCGACTGCGGATCCAGAGTTCACCTTCGTCCGGGCTGCTGCCGTCGCGCAGCTCCATTTCGACCTCGTCCAGCGGATATCCCAGGGAAAGCCGGGGCCGGACCAGCCCGCGCGGATGGGGCCCGAAGGCGAGCGGGCCGGACTCGGTCGTCCCCCACCAGTTGGATACGACGGCGTTCGGAAATATGCCGGCCAGGCGCTCAAGCAACGCCTCGGTGACTGGCGCAGACCCGGATTTGACGCTCGCCACCCCTCTGAAATCGAGTTGTCCCAGCAGATCGGATTCCCGGCACGCGAGGGCAAACATCGTCGGCACTGCCGTGACCATGTCACAGCGCAGGCGCGCGGCGACCTCGAGGTACTGGCGTGCATCGAACTTGCAAAGCATCACGTTCGTGCCGCCCATCGACGATGTCAGCAGGCACTGGATCACGGCGTTCATGTGATACAGCGGCGCGGCGAAGAGCGCCCGTTTGCCGAGGAAAGGCGGCGATATGCGGGCGAGCGTGCGGATGACCCAGACGTAGCCGCCATGCGTGAGCGGTACGCCCTTGGGTAGACCGGTCGATCCCGACGTATAAAGAATCATCGCGAACTCATCGGGCGCCATCGACGCGGCTTGCCCAGCGACCATGCCATGGGGCGGCTCGCTTCGCGCCTGGCCGACGGCCTCGTCGATGTCGACGATCCGCGCATCGCCTGATCCGGCCAGCCCCGCATGCTGCGCATCGACCAGCAACAGGCCGATTTGCGCGTCAGCGATGATGTGCTCGATCGTCGCCGCCGGAAGCTTGAAATTGATCGGCACGACCACCAGGCCCGCGCGCATGATACCGAGCCCGGCAATCAGGTTCGACGCGCTGTTGGAGGCCAGAACGCCAACACGCGCGCCACGTGCAAGCCCCGCTCGTCCGAGCCATTGCGCGAACGCGTCTGCGTCGTGCTGCATGCGCGCGAAGGAGTAATGCGTCGTGCGCCCGTCGGGGGACACCTCGATCAGCCAGGGAGTCTGCGCGATGCCTTCGCGCGCCGCGACATCCCCAAGATTGTTGCTCATCGCGCCACCCTAGCCTGTCTGCGCGCTGTAGCACGCGCGGCCGACCGCGGTAAGACGATCCTGGTCGTCGAGTATGTCGACATCGACCACGGCCACCGTTCGGCCGGATCGGCGAACGCGCGCGCGCGCGACCAGATAAGGTCCCGTCGAGGGGCGCAGGTAGTCGACACGAAAATTGATCGTTGGCACCGCGCCGCGCACCAGCAGCGCAACCGCGAAATCCCCGACGGTGTCAATGAGCGCGGCAATGGGCCCGCCGTGGAACTGGCCGTTCATCGGACCGCCCCGCTCGAACTCGGGCCGTATCGGCATCTTCATCGCGACCTCCCCGATCGTGGCGTCGAGGCTGACGAGTTCGAGCCCCATGAACCGTATGAACGGCGAACCCGCGATGAGTTGGTCGATCAGGTCGGCATCGGGTTCTTGCTGCATGGCGGTGGATTCCTGAGGAAAGTTGAGGTTTAGCGGCGAAACGATACTGCGCGCTCAGATACGTTGCAACGCGCCACCTGTTTCGTGATAATCAGGTTCCTATTGTGCCTCGTGTCGACGATGCGTCAACATGTCCGTTCGGGAAGCCGCATTTATGCTGAAGGGCACCACGGTCCCCCTCCCGCCAGAGAGCGTCGCCAATGCGATCGTTCACTTGGTGACGAGCCCAGGCACGATCGGTTGTATCGACTATCTCGAGCTACGCCCAAATGGCGCAGCCACTCACTAACCCTGGAGCCCTCCTCATGAACCTCACTCTATCGAGACTTGCCGCGTTCGTCGCCCCGGCAATCCTGGCCACAGGCCTTGCGAGCGCGCAAACGCCGAAGATATCCGACGAGGTCGTCAAGATTGGCGTGCTGACCGACATGACGGGCACGTTTTCCGATATCTCCGGGCCTGGCGCCATCATCGCGACCAAGATGGCGGTCGAGGATTTTGGCGGCAAAGTCCTGGGCAAGCCTATCGAGGTCCTCTCCTCGGATCACCAGAACAAGCCGGACATCGGCGTGGCCAAGGCACGCGAATGGATTGACGTCGACCATGTCGACATGCTCGCCGACGTGATGAACTCATCTGTCGCGCTGGCCGTGGTGCGCCTTGTCAAGGAAAAGGACCGTATCGCCATCGTCAATGGCGCAAGCACGTCGCGACTGACGAACGAAGACTGCACGCCCAACAGCATTCACTACAACTGGGACACCTACTCGATCGCCAACGGCACCGCCCGCGCGGTCGTCAAGCAAGGCGGCGACACCTGGTACTTCGTGACCGTTGATTTCGCCTATGGCCTTTCGCTGCAGTCCGACGCCGAAGCCGCGCTCGCCCAGCTGGGTGCCAAGGTGCTGGGCGGCGTCAGGCATCCGCTGAATTCATCCGACATGTCATCGTTCCTCGTGCAGGCGCAGAGTTCAGGCGCCCGCATCATCGCGCTGTCCAATGGCGGAGGCGACACCATCAACGCGATCAAGACCGCGCATGACTTCGGGATCGGTCGCGACGGCAAGCAATCGCTGGTGGGCCTGGCGATCAACCTCAACGACACGCACGCGCTGGGCCTCGAACAGGCGCAGGGCCTGATGCTCACCGAGGCGTTCTACTGGGATCTGAACGACAAGACCCGCGCCTGGTCGAAGCGGTTCTTCGAGAAGATGGGCAAAATGCCGACGTCCACGCAAGCCGCCATCTACTCATCCACGCTGCACTATCTCAAGGCGGTCGAGGCGGCCGGCACCGACTCCGCACAGCCCGTCATGGCCAAGATGCGCGAAACTCCGGTCAACGATTTCTTCGCTACCAACGGCAAGATCCGGATCGACGGGCGCATGGTGCACGACATGGTGCTTGCGCAAGTCAAGAAGCCATCGGAATCCGCGTATCCCTGGGACTACTACAAGATCCTGGCGACGATCCCTGGCGACGAAGCATTTCTGCCGCTCGCGAAGAGCAAGTGCTACCTGGTGACCGAGGCCGCGAAAAAATAATCCGATGATGTGGATCGCACGGTGGTTGCGCCAATCCGTCCAGTGCCTGTCGGCGCTCGCGTGCGTGCTGCTTGCAGGCACTCAGTGGATTCCAACGGCGCTGGCGCAGGACTATCCCGTGCGGCCGGTCCGGATCATCGCGCCTTTTCCGCCGGGCGGCGGTGCCGACATCATCCTGCGTGCGCTCGGGCCCCGCATGGCGCAAGCGCTCGGCCAGCCGGTCATCATCGACAACCACGCAGGGGGCGGCGGCACGATCGGAACCAAGCTTGCAGCCGCGGCGACGCCCGACGGCTACACGCTGGTCCTGGGCCTGACCGGAACGCTGGCCATCAACCCCGGGCTCTATCCGGACCTGTCCTACGACCCCCAGAAGGATTTCACGCCTATCGCCCTGCTTGCGACCGGCGCGAACGTCCTCGTGGCAAATCCCGGCCTTGAAATCCGGTCGTTCGATGAACTGATCGCGTACGCAAAGCTTCACCCCGGCAAGCTGACGTACGCCTCGTCCGGGATTGGCGGGGCACCGCACCTGGCCGGCGTACTGCTTGGATCCATGGCTGACGTAGAGCTTGTCCACATTCCGTACAAAGGCGGCGCGCAAGCAACGGCAGATTTGCTGGGCGGCCACGTATCTCTCATGTTCGCAGGGCTCGGCCCAGCCATCTCCAACATCCAGTCAGGCAAGTTGCGCGCCCTGGGTGTCGCAAGCCCAGGCCGTTCTTCGCTGCTGCCGGATGTACCCGCCATCGGTGAATCCCTGCCGGGATTTTCCGCCGTTACCTGGTTTGGAATCCTCGCGCCCAGCGGCACGCCCGCCCCCATCGTCGCCCGCCTTTCCGGGGTCATCCTGGAGATCGCCGCCAGTCGCGATTTTGCACGCCAGCTTGAGGCCGAAGGGTATGAAGTCAGCGCCGGGTCGCCCCAGTCCTTTGCAACGCTCATCGCCTCGGACAAGGCCAAGTGGGCCGACATCATTCGCACGACCGGCGCGACGATTCAGTAGCTGCCGATCACCTCCGATACCCGCTCACACCAGGCCCACTCCAAACGACATGATGAACGTCACCGAACAACTCGCGCGCTTTGCCATTGAGACGCCAGAAGGCTTCCTGTCCGCCCAGGACATCGCCTCAGTCAAAGTCAAGTTCCTGGATACGCTGGCGACCACGCTGGCCGGCTCGCAAACGCCCGCGGCGAGGGCGGCGCTCGCGCTGGCACGCGAATTGGGGGGCACTGCCCAGGCCACCATCCTGGGCGCGGGTGACGCGACCTCCCTGCCCATGGCAGCCTTCGTCAACGGCATCAGCGGGCATGCGCTCGAATACGACGACAACACGACTGGCGCAGGCCACATCAGCGTCTGCCTCCTCCCGGGCTGCCTTGCGGTGGCTGAACACCTCGATCGCCCGGGACGCGCGATGATCGAGGCGTTTGCAATGGGATTCGAAATATTCTGTCGCATCGCCTGGGGCCTTCGCCCCCAGTTGATCGACCGCGGCTGGCACCCTCAGGCGGTCATCGGCGGCCAGGGCGTGGCCGTAGCGGCTTGCCGGCTCTTCGGCACGGATGCCATGACAGCGCGCATGGCGATGGGCATCGTCGGGTCTTCGGCGACAGGTCTGCGAAAGAACGTTGGTTCGATGGGGAAGGCGTTTCACGTCGGAAACGGCGCGCGCGCGGGCGTGCTCGCCGTCCTGCTGGCGCGGCACGGTTTCGAGGTCGATCCCGACATCATCGAGGGGTCGGACGCGCTGCCCGACGGCCATGAGCGCTTCGGTCTGGCAGACACCTACAACGGCATCGGCAACTACCGGCTCGAGCGGATGGTGGACGGTCTGGGCGCCGCGCTCGAAGTCGGGCGCAACACCACGATGGTGCGCCTGCACCCCGGCTCAAGCGCACCTGCCGCGGCCATCGATGGCATGATCGAGCTGGTGAAAACGCACGACCTCGATCCCGACGCCATCGCCTCGATCGTGCTCGAATGCACGCCGCAGTGCCTGGCGATTGCGCCCTACACAGAGCCCGTCGATACTTATAAGGCCAAGTTTTGCATCGCCTACACGATGGCGGTCGCCTGCATGGACCGCAAGGTCGGCATCGAGCAGTACACCGAAACGCGCATTCGCGAGCCGCGCGTGCTGGATCTGATGCGTCGGGTCACGGTGACGGTGCCGGACGACTTCAGCCACCATCGCGGGCAATGGGGCGAGAACGGCGTCAACTGGGGCGAAGCGCGCGTGACCGTACAGCTCAAGAATGGCGAGACATTGCACCGTGCCTGTTCGCACGCGATCGGGTGGCCCGAGCGCCCGGCGACCTGGGAGGCCCTGTGCGGAAAATTCGAGGACTGCGCAGCGCCCGTACTCTCGCCGACCCAAATCGCCGACGCCATCGCCATGATCGAAAACCTCGAGCATCTTCCTTCGGTGCGGGATCTGACCCGCGCGCTTGTCACGCGGCCGGCGTCCTGAGACAAGCCCACGCCGTGGCGCGCCCGACTAGTCGAACTTGATGTTCGCGGTCGTGATGACGGACTGGAACTTTGCCATGTCGCGGTGCATCAGTGCGTCAAAGTCGGCCGGCCCGAGCACGTAAGGCTCAAGGCCTTGCTGGCGCAATTGCGACCGCACGCCTTCGGAACCCATGATGTCCCGTATCGCTTCGGCGAGTTTGCCAACGATCTCGGGCGGCGTGTGCGCGGGGGCTAGCAGGCCATACCAGGTCGTGACGTCCACGCCCGTCAGGCCCGCCTGTTCAAATGTCGGCACATCCGGCAAACCCTCGACGCGGCTCGTGCCCGAAACCGCCAATGCCCTGAGCTTTCCGGACTTGATATGCGGGAGCGCAACGATCGGCGGGCCGAAAAACATCTGCACGTGCCCACCCAGCGTGTCGGCGAGCGCCGGGCCCGCGCCTTTGTAGGGAACCCCCTGTATCCTGACCCCGGCGCGCAGGTTGAACAGCTCGCTTGCCAGATGTGTGACGCCGCCGTTGTCGCCCGCCCCGTAAGAAAGCTGCCCCGGCCGTGCACGGGCCAGCGCGACGAATTCGGCGAGGTTGTTCGCCTGCACCTCCGGGTTGACCACCAGCACGTACTCCGTGCTGTAAATCGTGCAGATCGGGGCAAAATCGGCAAAGGTATCGTAGGGCAGCTTCATGACCAGCGGATTGATCACGTGCGTGCTCACCACCAGCAGGATCGTGTAGCCGTCGGCCGGCGAGCGGGCCAGCGCTTCGGTGCCGATGCTGCTGTTCCCACCCGCGCGATTCTCGACCACCACGGGTTGGCCCCATCGCTCGGTCAGATTCTGGCCGATGAGGCGCGCGACCGTGGTGGTGCTGCCGCCTGGCGCAAACGGAACGATGATGTGGATCGGTCTCGATGGATAATCCTGGGCCGGACCGCGCCCCTGCGCGTGTGCGAGGCTCGCCGCAGCGCCCAGGAGACCAGCAAGCAGCAGGCAAGTCAGCGATCGGCGCGCCCGCGAATGAATAACCATGACCGGCACCTTGTTGGGCTGTTCACAAAAGATGGGCGTGGTACCAGCGCAATGCGCTGGAAAGCACCGTGGGATGCTCGTACACGCCCCAGTGGGACATGTTGGCCGGCAACATCACGAGCTCTCTGGGCGGACCGCAGCGCTGGTAGGCGCTGATCGCCTCATCGGCTGGAACGATCGTGTCGGTCGGGGATGCGATCAACATGACGGCGCGCGGCGAAATGCGGTCGGCGTTGCGTTCCGGGTAGAAGTGAATCAGGTTTTCGGCGGAGCGCAAATTCGTGGTCATGCTCATTCTGGGCGCCTCGCTCGTCGTGATCGTCCTGAATTGCTCGAGGCTTTCGGGATCGGGCACCATGAGGTCATAGGCCTCAATGGTCTCGGAATCCTGTCCTGCATAGCGCCGGACACGGTCCGCGTCGATGCGATCCAGCAGAGCGTACCAGTCGTGAGGATGACGCAGTCCGCGCAGCCAGCGGCCAACGTCGGTGACCGGGCCCGCGATCACGGTCGCCGCCACGCGGCGATCCAGGATTGCCGTCTGCAGGGCGATCGCTCCGCCAAAGCTCACCCCGAACAGGCCGACCGATGGCCCGCAGACCTCGGGCAACCCCAGCGCGTAGGTCATTGCATCGCGGACGTTTTCAACGAACGCACCGGGATCGAGTTCCCCGCGCGGCAAACCTTCGCTTTCGCCTCTGCACTGGTAATCAAAAGCCAGCGCCACATAACCGGCGTTTGCCAGTTGCACGCCGAGCTTTGGAAAAAATCGCTCCTTGACGCCCGTAAATCCGTGGCACAGCACAATGCAGGGATGGCGCCCCTCCCCCTCCGGCAAATAAAGGTTGGCAGCGATGCTCAGCCCGCCACTGACGAATTGCGTAACCCGCATCTCATTCTCCGGACAGAACGCAAGCCAGGCAATGACGCCGCCCGACGGCAAAATATACCTCGGCACACAACGCCATCAAAGGAATCCGATCGAGATCCAGGGAATGGCTGCGACCAGGATCAGGCCGACCGTCATCGCGGCCAGGTAAGGCCAGATGGGCTTGAAGGCCGCAGAAGGATCGACGCGGCCGATTGCGCACGCAGCGTAATAGCCCACCCCGAATGGCGGAGCGAACAGGCCGATGCCCATGGCCAGGATCACGACCATCGCGTACTGGATGTCGTGGATGCCGAGCTGGCGCGCGATCGGAAAGAGCAGCGGCCCGAACAGCACGATCGCAGGGATCCCTTCGAGCACGGAGCCAAGCACGATGAAGGCAACAATGGAGACCGCCATGAACGACGTGGCGCCACCCGGCAGCCTGGCCATGCTGGCGGCCAGCTCGCGCGAAAAGCCCGATTGCGTGAGCGACCAGGCCATTGCGGTCGCCGCGCCGATGATGATCAGGATTGCGCCCGACAGCGAGGCAGTCTCGACGAGCATCGGCCGCAAACGGTGCCACTCGATCTTCTGCCGGAAAAACAGCGCGGCGACCACGGCGTACACCGCCGAGTAAATGATCCCGATGGTCGAGACCTCAGTCGCGGTCGCAACACCCTCCACGACCGCTGCGCGAATCAGGAAAGGCAAGGCAATGCCGGGCAATGCAACGAGGAACGCGACGAGGATCTCGCGGTGCGAGGCGCGACGAACACCCGAGAGGTCGTCGTGCCGGGTCTTCCACCATACGATCACGCACAGGGTTGCTGCCAGCACCAGTGCGGGCACCAGACCCCCGGTGAACAGACCGGCGATCGATACGCCCGTCACGGAGCCGATCGTAATCAGCACCAGCGAGGGCGGGATGGTCTCCGACATGGCGCCCGAGGCCGAGAGCAGCGCCACGAGGTTGCCGGGGTTTTCACCGCGCTTTTTCATCTCCGGGAACAGCACCGGCGCGATCGCGGCCATATCCGCCGCCTTGGAGCCGGAGATGCCCGACACCAGGTACATGCCGGCGAGCAACACGTAGGACAACCCGCCTCGCAGGTGCCCGATGAGGCTGGCCAGGAAGTTGACCATGGCCCGCGCCATGCCGCTGAGTTCGATCAGCAGACCGAGGAATACGAACAACGGCACCGACAGCAGGATGATGTGGCTCATGCCCTCGTCGATGCGGGAAACGACGACCGTCAGGGGCGTCCTGGTGGTCAGCGCCAGGAACGCGAATGTCGCCAGGCCAAAAGAGAACACGATCGGCGCGCCCGAAAGCACCAGCGTGCCCACCAGCAGCACGAAAAAAACGATGAGGCGATAGTTTCCCATCGCCATGATGAGCGGCGTCGCGATCCACAGCGCCAGCGTCACGGCACCCACGAGCACCAGTGCGCCCAGTACGTTGCGAGCCGATCCCTGGCGAAACAATCGTATGACGCCCAGGACCAGCATGAGCCCGATGCCGATGGGAAGCGCCGACGCGCGCCAGACGTTCGGGATCTCGAGCGCCGGGGTGACGACCATGATCTCGTCGATCGCATATTCGATCGCCGGACCGAACACAAGTGCCAGGAACACCACGCCCGTCACCAGCGCGAAAGCCTCGAAGAACGCCCTGCGCGCTGGCTGCGCCCGGTTGACCAGCGCTGACATGCGCATGTGCTCGGATTTTTGATAGGCAATCACGGCGCCCAGCATGGCGAGCCACAGGAACAGGATCGAGGCGAGCTCGTCGGACCACACCAGGGGCCTGCGGTAAACATAGCGCGCCAGGACGCCGGCAAACAGCAACAAGGTCTCGACGACCACGAGTGTGCCGGCCACGCCGGCCGTCACGAAGCCAATCGCGCGTTCGATACGCGTGAAGATCGAGGTCGACGATGCCCCGGGTACGGCATCTTCTTTGGAATGCGGGGAGTGCATAGTGAATCTTTCGAACGCGCCGCGCAGCCAGCGTTGCGCGAGGATCGTTAACGGGGGGAATCGGAAGTCGTCAATGACACGTCAGGCGCAGATAGTAACAAGACATGACAACGATTGCGCCCCGCCCGAGGGGTGGGAAACCCCTAGTCCAAAGGCTGCGCCGGGGCCATCCCGCCAGGGCTGGCGGGACAAAGTCCCAGGCTAATCCGGCTTGATGTTCGCCTGCCGGACGACCACGCGCCACTTGGCCACTTCCTGCGCGATGAAGGCGCGCAAGCCGTCTGGCGTGAGGTCCGTCGCCTCGACGATGCCCTGGGCCGCGAGCGTTTGCCTGACCTGCGGATCCGCCATGGCACCGACAAACGCCTTATTGAGTACAGCGATGACATCCGATGGCGTTGCGGCAGGCGCCACGATCCCGAAGAAGACGCTGACGTCATAGCCTTTGAGTCCCTGCTCGGACAGCGTCGGCAAATCGGGTAGCGCCGCCGAGCGCTCGGCGCTGGCAAGCCCGATGGCCCGTAATTTGCCCGCCTTGATATGCGGCAGCGCGGTCAGGATATCGGTAAACACCATCGTGACCTGCCCGCCGAGCAGGTCATTGAGCGCCGGGCCGGTTCCGCGATAGGGAATGTGCTGGATATCGGTGCCGGCCATCTCGTTGAACAGAATGCCGGCGAGGTGCGAAGATGCGCCGTTGCCCGACGAGGCATAGCTCAGCTTGCCGGGGTTCGCGCGGGCGTACGCAACCAGCGATTGCAAGTCGGTCGCAGGCACGGCGGGGTGCACGGCCAGCACATTGGGCAGGTGGCCGATCCGCACGATCGGTGCGAAACTCTTTTGCGGATCGTAGGACTGGTTCGGGTAAAGGCTGACGTTGATCGCCAGCGGCCCTGATGTGCCGAAAAGAACCGTGTAGCCGTCGGGCTTCGCGCTGGCGACAAACTCGGCGCCGATGTTGCCGCCCGCACCCGCCTTGTTCTCGACCACGACCGTCTGGCCCAGTTGCGCCTTCAGTCCCTCTGCCAGCCTGCGTGCCAGCGCATCGGTCGGCCCGCCTGGCGGGAATGGCACCACCAGGGTGACAGGGCGCGTCGGGAAATCGGTCGCGGCAAAGGCCGCAGGGAATCCTCCCGATGCCGCGAAGCCTATCGCGATCAGTGTGCCCTGGATCAGGCGTCGCTTATTCATGCATCGATTCATGCACTATCTCCGTCATTATCGTTGGCCGGCACTTCGGTGGCCGTCGCCTGAGTGGCCGCTACCGCACTTCAGATCGATTGCGCCAGCCAATCGCACAGTTCCTGATCGGCGCAGCTACCATCGGCCACGGGATCGCGCGGAGCAAGGCGATGCGTGAGGACCATATCGGCCAACCGCTCGCGCATCGGCATGCCCGCTTCACGGGCCTCCCACCGCATCGCGGCCATCGTCACGACGTTATACAGCGCTGTCGCAACCTGCCGGGCGCGCTCGGCATCGTGCGCTGCGGCGGCGGTCGCCGCAAACGCAAAAGCGCTCTCGATGCGTTCCTGTTGCAACGAGGCCAGGCGGGCGGCAACCGGCTCGCCATGGTCAAGCAGCCACTGCACATGCTCGCGCAGCGCCGGCAGCGAGTTTTCGCGCTGGATCGCGCGCATCACGTCAAGCGCCACGATGTTGCTCGTGCCTTCCCAGATCGACCCCAGGTGTGCGTCGCGCAGCACGCGCGGATCGCTCCATTCCTCGATGTAGCCGCAGCCGCCGCGCACTTCCATTGCGTCGCCCGCTACCTTCCGGGCGTCCCGGCAGGCGCGGAACTTGATGAGCGGCGTCATGATGCGCACCAGCGGCTTGCCCGCCGGATCTTCGTCTGCGCGCTGCAGAGCCTGTGCCGTCTGGAAGACCATTGTGCGCGCCTGTTCGGCCCAGACGGCCATCTTCGTCAGCTGGCGCTGCATCAGCGGCATGTCAATCAGTCGTTTGCCAAAGGCGCGGCGGTACTTGGACGCGAACAGCGCCTCGGTCAGCGACCGGCGCATCAGCCCGGCGGCGCGCACGCCATTGGAAAGCCGGGAGCTGTTGATCATATCGGCCATATGCTTGAACCCCAGGCCGCGCTGGCCGACCAGCCAGGCGAACGCGCCTTCCATCCGGATCTCGCCGCTGGCCATCGACCGCGTACCGAGCTTGTCCTTGAGCCGAAGGATGCGGTAGGCGTTCGGTGTGCCATCGGGCAGCGTGCGCGGCAGCAGGAACAGTGAAATGCCCTTGAGGCCGTCCACAGGCTCCGAGCGTGCGAGCACCATCGCGAACCCCGCGTCGGGATTCGAACAGAACCATTTTTCGCCGGTCAGGGACCACGATCCATCGGCAGACTGCTCGGCGATCGTGGTCGTGGCGCTGACGTCGGATCCGGCGCCCTGCTCCGTCATGAACATCGCGCCCTGGTGCAGGGCATCGAAATCCTGCGTCGTAACCATGGGCAGGACGCGCTCGACCAGGGCCGGATCGCCAAACTTGCGCAGCGTGCGCGCCAGCGAATCGGTCATGCTGACCGGGCAGCAAAGGCCGAACTCCGCCTGCACGAAGAGATAGGTCAGCGCGTACTTCGCGGCAGGCGGCATGGGCGTGGGCCAGCCCAGCACGCCGCCACGATGCGACATTGCCGCCAGTCCGAACTCGCTGTAGGCGTAGCGCTCGAGCTCCACGTAGGCCGGGTGCTTCTCGATGCGGTTCAGGTCGATGCCGCTGCGACTGCGGACCGACAGCGTCGGGGGATTCTTGTCGGCGGTGCTTGCGAGATCGTCGAGCAGTGCGCCCGCAAGCCCCCCCAGCCGCTTGAGGTGGGGCTGAAGGTGCGCCAGCAGGTCGGGCGTCAAATAGCAGCCGAGCAACCCGCGCGCGACATCCGCCTCGTAGAGGTTGATGCCATGCGCGTCGGGCACGAGATTCATCGACGAGACTTCAAGCGGATTGATTTTCATGGCGCACTCAGGGTGGAAAGCGAGCCGCGGGCGGGTCGGGCGCGGCGGTAACGCGGGAAATGCGGGTAACGCGGGAAATGCGGGCAATGCGGACAATGCGGACAATGCGGAGAATGCGGAGAATGCGGTCATGATGCAACCAGGCATTGATTCGATCAAATACTATTTTTGTGTTAAACAATACGAAAATCCTATCAATCAGGAGCGGCCATCGACCTTGATCCACGCCTGTTGCGCTACTTCATCGCCGTGGCTGAGGAGCGGCACTTCAACCGGGCCGCGCAGCGCCTGCACATCTCGCAGCCGCCGGTCAGCTATGCGATACAGCAGCTCGAGAGCACGCTCGGGGTGAGGCTGCTGCAGCGCACCAGCAGATCGGTCACGCTCACCGAGGCTGGGCGCGTGTTCTATCGCGAGGCCCAGACACTGCTGCGCCTGGCTGACGATGTCGGCACACTGGTGCGACGCGTCGACGCCGGCCTCACCGGCCGGCTCAAGATCGGGTTTGTCGGATCCATGCTCTATCGCGGGCTCGCGCAATTGCTGTCACGGCTGCGCGAGACGCTCCCCGATGTCGAGCATGTCCTGACGGAACTCAACTCGAACGAGCAGATCGAGGCGGTGCGACGCGGCGAACTGGATCTGGGCTTCATCCATGCCAACCCGGTGCCCGATGACGTCGAGGCGATCGACCTGGTTTCCGAACCCTTCCGGGTCTGTATCCCGCAGACGCATCCGCTCGCGCAGCAAGCGAGCATCCGTTTGAAGGATCTCGCGGCGGAAGAGTTCGTGCTGTTCAGCCGATCCGCCTCACCGATCTATTTCGAGACCGTGCTTTCGATGTGCGGGGCCGCAGGCTTCACGCCGCGGATACACCACGAAGTGCGGCACTGGCTCACGGTGGCTTCCCTGGTGTCCCAGGGCCTGGGCGTATCGATCGTTCCCGCGTGCCTCGCGCGCAGCGGGTTGCAGGGCGCGGCCTTCCTGGATTTTCGTCACACGACGCGCTCGGTGACCCAGCTGATCCAGAGCCGCGAGCGGGCAGGCGCGCTGCACCGCTCGACGGCTTCGGTCATCCGTGACCACTTCGGTGTCGCTGCATGACGCTGGATAACGCGGCGTCGCTGCATGGCGCTGCATGACGCTGGATAACGCGGCGTCGCGCCGCGTCACACCGCGTCACACCGCTTCACACCGCTTCACACCACACCACACCACACTACGCCACGCCACGTCACGCCGCTGGCACGCTCGGCAGGCCCGCCAGCGCCATGGCGAGTTCCTGCTCGTCGTAGGTCTCGTCGGTGAGCTCCCCGGCGAAGTACTTCTGATAGGCGGTCATATCGAAGTGGCCATGGCCGCAGAGGTTGAAGAGAATGGTCTCGGCGCGGCCCTCGCGCTTGCAGCGCAACGCCTCTTCGATCGCCCCCTTCACCGCATGGTTGGCTTCAGGCGCCGGCACGATGCCCTCGGTGCGCGCAAACAGTACACCTGCAGCGAAGCACTCCACCTGCGTGTAGGCAACCGCCTCGATCAGGTCGAGCTCCTTTAAGTGTGACACCAGTGGCGCCATGCCGTGGTAGCGCAGGCCGCCGGCATGAAAGCCTGGCGGCGTGAAGGACGAGCCCAGCGTGTGCATCTTGGTCAGGGGCGTCATGTGACCCGTATCGCCAAAATCGTACGCATACTTGCCACGGGTGAGCGACGGGCAGGCAGCCGGTTCGACCGCCACGATGCGCGGCATCTTCCCGCCACGCAGCCCCTGGCCGATGAACGGGAACGCAATGCCCGCGAAATTCGATCCCCCGCCCGTGCAGCCGACCACCACGTCGGGGTAGGTGTCGGCCATCTCCATCTGCTGGATTGACTCCAGGCCAATGATGGTCTGGTGCATCAGGACGTGGTTCAGCACGGAACCGAGCGCGTACTTGGTATCGTCGCGCTGCGCTGCAAGCTCGACCGCCTCGGAAATCGCGATGCCCAGGCTGCCCGGGTGATCGGGACGGGCCTCCAGCACCGCACGCCCGTAGACGGTTTCCGTCGACGGCGACGGCAGGCAGCGCGCGCCATAAGTTTCCATCACGGCGCGGCGGTAGGGCTTCTGGTCAAACGAAACCCGCACCTGGAATACCAGAACTTCGAGGCCGAAGAGATTGCCCGCGAACGCCAAGGAGGTGCCCCACTGGCCGGCACCGGTTTCGGTGGTCAGGCGCTTGGTGCCCGCAACGGCGTTGTAGAAGGCCTGCGGCACCGCGGTGTTCGGCTTATGACTGCCGGCGGGGCTCACGCCCTCGTACTTGTAGAAAATCTTCGCCGGCGTGCCCAGCGCCTTTTCCAGTCGGTGCGCGCGGTACAGCGGCGCGGGGCGCCAGAGCCGGTAAATATCGCGCACAGGCTCCGGAATCTCGATCTCGCGCTCGGTGCTGACTTCCTGCAGGATCAGTTCCATCGGGAAGAGAGGCGCAAGATCCGCCGGACCGATAGGTTGCAACGTGCCGGGGTGCAACACCGGCGGCAACGCCTTGGGAAGATCAGCCTGGATGTTGTACCAGGACCGGGGCATCTGACTCTCTTCAAGCAAGTACTTTGTGACCGCCGTCATAGTGACTCCTTCAAGGGTGCACATGGCAAAAAAGAAAATGACCCGGACGCTCGCCGAACGCGGCAAAGTGCAGCGCAAACAGAAACCCGTGCCGGAATGTGGTTTTTCATTTTGTCACAATTCCTGAGGGCCAACCAAGCCCGCCACCAACTGCAGAGCGCAGGTTTGCCCTGATATTTGCGATGAATCAATCTGCTCATTAATATGGCCCTATGCACAACACGACAAATGTCGATGGCAACCGCCGCATGGCCATTGAAAACCCAGTGCGCCGGCGTCTGGCCGCGCGCTACCCCGGCGGCGTCAGGCCATGACCACGCTGCGCATCGCCAGGATCGAAGCACAGGTATACCGGGCCCCGATCGCCAACCCCGTGCAGACTTCGTTTGGCGTGATGCGGGATCGCCCCGCCGTGCTGGTGCGCATCGAGGATCACGAGGGCGCGGTCGGATGGGGCGAAATCTGGTGCAACTTCCCCACCGTCGGGGCGGAGCATCGCGCGCGCATCCTGGAATCGTGCGTGGCGCCCATCCTCCTCGAGAGGGTCTGGTCGGATCCCGAGCAAGCCTTTGCCGAGGTAACGCGCCGCCTGCACGTGCTTTCCATCCAGACGGCGGAGCCCGGGCCAATCGCACAGGCGATCGCGGGCGCCGATATTGCACTTTGGGATCTCCTGGGCAAGCGACAAGGCCAGCCGCTATGGCGTCTGTTGGGCGGCGCCCCGGAAGTCCAGACCTATGCGTCGGGGCTGAACCCGACAGATCCGGAAATTCTCGCCGCCACCAAGCGCGACGAAGGCTATACAGCGTTCAAGCTCAAGGTGGGTTTCGGCGCGGAGCGTGATTTGCGCAACCTGCAGGCCTTGCGCGACCTGTTGGGTGTGCACGCAACGCTGATGGTCGACGCCAACCAGGCGTGGTCGCTCAATGAAGCGATCGAGATGAGCCAGCGCATCGCGGGCTTTCATCCATTGTGGCTCGAAGAACCGATCCCGGCGGATTCGTCCCCGCAAGACTGGCACACGCTCGCCCGCGCGACGCCAGTGCCCCTGGCGGGCGGTGAAAACATTCTGGGCGAGGAAAACTTTGATGCCGCGATCGCGGCCGGCGCGCTCAGCGTCATCCAGCCCGATCTCGGCAAATGGGGCGGCTTCAGCGGTTGCCTGCCGGTCGCTCGCCGCGCGGTGGCAAACGATCGCATGTTCTGTCCGCACTGGCTGGGCGGCGGCGTCGGCCTGGTCGCATCGTGCCACCTCAAGGCGGCCGTCGGCGGACCTGGTTTCGTCGAGGTCGACGCCAATCCCAACCCGCTGCGCGACCTGATCGCACGGCCCGCACTGGCGCGCATGGGCGGCTCCATCCGGCTTTCCGATCGCCCGGGGCTTGGGCTTTCGGACGATTGGGGTGCCATTGCCGGCTTGCGGCGTGCGCACGAATACTGAACGCGCGTTGCAAACTTCAGCGACTCCGGTTACGGTTGCGGTATTGGCAACGAAAGGAAGTTGATGAATGACTTGCGCGCGCAGTTCCTGAGAGAGCTCGTTGACTTCATCCGGTCGAAGCTCAACGCACATATTGCGAAGGGCGGCGGATTGAACGAGTTCGTCAACGGCTATCTGCGAATCCCGTGCAACGACGATCGTGCAAGACGCGATCTCGATGTGCAGTCACTCGCATCCCGGCGCGAATTTCTCGAAGAGGTCATCAGCTGCACGCTGTTTTCTGTGCAAATCATCGGCCTTGTGCTCGATGCCGGCATGAAACCCGTCTGGACGCTGGTCATTCATCCGACGTTCAACAGCATCGACCAGTCAGTGATCGAGTATTTCGAGCTTGAAGTGCACGGACACGGCTACAAGCTGCTGGATGTCCGGGAGCGCGCTCAAATGCCCGTGGATGCCACCGGGTGGAGCATCGTGATCAATGAATTGCGTATCGAAAGCACGATGGATGCCCTGAAGAGAACCGAGCCACCCGCAGGTTGATCCAAGGCACGACTGTCTTCGCCCTTTAGGGCGAGGAGCAGGCCAATCAGGCCGAGTCGCCAGGCAGGGAATCAAGATCCAGCCACATGTGCACCTTTTGCACGAAGCTGCCTGCCACGCAAACGGCCAGCGGTTCAATGCCAAACACCTGAAACCCAAAGCGTTCATAGAGCCCCTGTGCGGCGAGGTTCCCGTGCGTCACGCTCAGTTGTACGACCCGCACCCCTGGTCGCGCACGCGCCAGAGCGATCGCCGCGCGCACCAGATCGCCCCCAAGACCGCGTTGTCGGTGATCAGGCGAAACGTACATGCCAAACAGCGTAGCCTTGTGGCTTGTCTTTTCACGCGACTCGAATGAAAGGCCCACCACCCCGCACAACCCGGTCGAGTCCATGGCGCCAAGCACCGCCTCGGGCGCGGAATCCAGCGCAAGCAACCGCGACTCCCACCAGGTCAACGGCAAGGCGGCACGCTCTGCGGGGCTTGAGGTGAACGCATCGGGATGCGCCTCATAAGCCTCGAGCATCAGAGCCCGGTAAGCGGGTGCGTCGCCGCGTGACAGCCTTGCGATTTCCATCATTGCCCCCCGGGTTCGCGAAATGCCCTTGCGTCGGCAGCCACGACCTTGCCATCGGCCAGCATGAGCGGATTGACGTCGAGTTCACGCAAGGCCGAATCGCCTGCCGCGAGCTCGCCCAGGCGCACGATGACCTCTGCAAGCTGATCGAGGTCGGCGGGCTTGGACCCACGCCACCCCTCGAGCAACGGTTTGCAGCGCAACCGGGACACCATGGCGAGCGCCTGCGCGCGGGTCACCGGTGCGGGCGCCATCTGGACATCCCTGAGCAACTCGACAAGCACTCCGCCTGCGCCGATCATCACCATCGGACCGAAGGCCGGGTCGCGCTGCACGCCAAGGATAAGCTCGGCATCGGGGCGCACCATGGCGGTCACGAGGAAGCCGTCAAGCTCGTGGCCCGCATCGCGTACCGCAGCCGCGATTGCGGCGCAGGCTTGGCGGGCCTCCTCGTCGCTTGCGATCCCCAAGCGCACGGCGCCGATGTCGCTCTTGTGCACAAGCGTCGGGCTCACCGCCTTGATCGCAACCTTGCCAGGAAAGTGCGCCAGGGCTCGCACAACGCCATCGACATCGTGCGCATGGCGCCACTGCGTGGTTGGCAAACCATAGGATTCGATCAATTGGCGCGCCTGCACCTCATTCAGGAACCCGGAAGGTGTGTCGGCAGCCGTGCGATGATCCGGCGAAGGCGTGTGCGAAGGGTCGCACAGCGCCGCACCTGCCGCATCGCGCAGGGCGCCCATAATCCTGAGGGCGTCGTTCTGGCTCTCGAGATATCCATAGCCTGCATCGCGCAGCACTTCGCGCGCCGCGTGGCCGGTCGATCCGGCCGCATGCACAAATACGAGCGGCTTGCGCGTCATCGCACCGACGCGCACCACGGCGCGCGCCACCACATCCATCGCCGGCTGGCTGGTCAGCATCACCACGCCGGCGCCCACGCCATCATCCTCCATCACGCGGCCAATCAGCGTGCCCGCCTCGTCGCCATAGACCGCATCGGGGGATGTCTGCGCGATGATGGTGCCAAAATCGATGGGGATCTCGCGATTGGCCTGTGGCAGAAGCGGCGCAATGTGCGCGCGGCTCGCCTGCGACAGCGTTGCGGTCTCGATTCCGGCCACCTCAAGCGCATCGACGAGCAGCGCGCCCGCGCCGCCCGATCCCGAAAACACCGCAACGCGCGGTCCCGACATGCGCTGCCCTCGCGCCATGATCATGGCGCAGTCGAGCAGATCGGCAATGTTTTCGAACAAGGCCACGCCGTGCGCGCGGCACACCGCCTCGAACACCGGCCACTCCCCTGCGAGACTCGCAGTGTGCGACATCACGGCGCGTTGCCCGGCGCGGCTGCGCCCGGATTTTGCGATCAGCACCGGCTTGCCTGCGGCGTTGGCGCGCGCCAGCAATCCGCGGAACCGCGCCGGATCCCGTACTTCCTCAATATAAAGGCAGATGACACTGGTATCCGGGTCTTCGATCAGGTAACCGAACACTTCGTTGATGTCGATATCGCACTGGTTTCCGAGCGACACCAACGAACTGAACCCCGCGCCCGTATCGATACCACGCGCCAGCATCATCCCCATGAGCGCCCCGCTTTGCGAAGCCATGCCGATGCCGCCTGCTGCGATCCGGTCCACCGCGGCCAACGCGACGGCCGTACTGGCAATCACGTTGCGCCGCGCATTGAGAAAGCCGATGCAGTTCGGGCCGATCAGGCGTACCCCGTTGGCACGCGCCAACGCCACCAGATCCTGCTCGGTCTGCCGTCCCTCATCGCCAAGCTCAGCGAACCCCGCCGTCACGATGACCGCGCAACCGACGCCCGCCGCAATGCAGTCCTCGAGCGCCTGGCGCGTGCGGTCACGCGGGACCAGCAACATCGCCACGTCGACGGGCCCGGGGCAGTCGCGCAGGGATGCGTAGGCCGGCATCCCCATCAGCGTGGCGGCCCTCGGATTGACCGGCAACACGCGCGCCGACACCTGGTGCCTGACCTGGATCGCCAGCGCGCGGCCGCCCCACTTGGCGGGATCCTCGGATGCGCCGACAATGGCCACGCTGCGCGCGTTGAGGATCTCCCGGATCGAGAGACGTGGTTTACCCATGCTACTCATCTCAACTCCTCCGCTCGTCATTGGGCAACGGCGCCGGAATCCCGCACCGCCTTGCCCCAGACTTCAATTTCGCGCTTCAGGCGCGGCATGGCGCCATCGAGCGGCCCGCCGAAGATGAAGAATCCCTGAGCATTCAGTGTCTCGACAACCTCGGGTTTGGCCAGCGTACGATTGATCGCGACGTTCAGCTTCTCAAGAATGGGCCGCGGCGTGCCAGCCGGCGCGAAGATGCCGAACCAGGACACTGCCGAAAAATCCTTGTAGCCAAGCTCCTGCATGGTGGGCACATCCGGCAGCAATACCGAGCGTTGCGGCCCGAGTTGGGCGAGCGCCCGCAGGCGTCCGGATTTCACGTGCGGCGCGCCTAGAAACACGGTATCGATCACCAGGTCGGTTTGCCCGGCGAGCAGGTCGGCGACCGCTGGCGCGCTGCCCTTGTACGGTATGTGCATCAGCTGAATGCCCGTCGCGGCTTCGATCATCGAGGTCGCGAGATGCGGGGAGCCGCCGTTGCCCGAACTGCCGTACGTGTAAACGCCGGGTTTGGCCTTCGCCGCCTCGACCAGATCATTGAGCGAGCGCCATGGCGATTTTTCATTCACCAGGAGGACCAGCGGGATGGCCCCGGTGAAGACCACCGGATCAAATGACTTCACCGTATCGAAGTTGACTGTCTTGACCAGCGTCGCGTTGATCGCGAACGGCGTGGCCGTCGCCAACAGCGTGTAACCGTCGGGATCGGCGCGCGCAACAGCCTCGGTACCCAGCAAGGTGCCTGCGCCGCCCTTGTTTTCAATGATCGCCGTCTGGCCCAGTTCGTCCTTCAGTCCGTTGGCCACGACCCGCCCCATGTAGTCGCTCGACCCCCCGGGTGGGAAAGGAACGATGAGCTTGATCGCGCGGCTCGGATAATCCTGTGCCATGACCGGTGTCGAAAACAGCGACAGACCCGCGAGCAGGATCAGCAGTTTGATGACGGGAACGAACAATCTCATGATGCGAACTCCGAATGTCGCTGCAGGGCGGGTGGGTGATGTTCCGGCGAACTGTCGAGGCGCAGTCGGTCTACTTGCCCTTGAACACCGGCTTGCGTTTTTGCAGGTATGAACTCCATCCTTCCTCGAAATCCTCGCTCTTGGCAACGATCTCCAGATCGCGGCGCGCCCGCGCCATCTGTTCGGCCGGACTGATCGGCAACACGCTGTTCACGATGAAGCGCTTGAGCGTCTTGTGCACCAGCGGCGCCATCGTTGCCATCTGGCGGGCCATTTCAAGCGCGCGCGACACCTGCGATCCCGTGGGCACCACTTCGTTGATCATGCCAACCTCGTACGCCCGACGCGCGTCGCACGGCTTGGCCAGCATGATGATCTCCATCGCGATCTTGTGCGGAATCCGCGCAACCAGCGCGGCGATCATGCCGTGGGTCAGACCGAGTTTGGCTTCCGGGTACGAAAAGTTTGCATTCTCCGCGGCAACGATCAGGTCGCACATCGTGGCAAGCACCAGCGCACCGCCCACGCACCAGCCACCGATCGCGGCGATCACCGGTTTTTCGGTGGTGATGCCCACCGTGGGGATGCAGCGCCAGAGCTCCGGCACGTCATTGACGTCGGCGCCGGCGGAGAAAGCAAGATCGCCGCTGCCGGTAATGACCGCCACGCGCTGGTCGGATTGATCGAACTCAGCGAAGGCCTGTTGCAACGCGACCGCAGTCTTGGAGCAAATCGCGTTGCGCCGCTCGGGACGATTGATGGTGAAGAGGGTCACGCCGTCTTCGAAGTTTTCGACCAAGATAGTGCTCAAGGTAATCTCCACATGAATCAACAGTTTTCAATCGCCGTCACGCGCGCGACTCGCGCTCCACGATGGGCGGCAGCGTGTGCGCGGTGACCGCAGGCGGATCGCCGGCGAATTTCTCGATGGCGACCAGGCAAGTCTGCGCGATGCAACCCTGGGATAGCGCCGAGGCGCCAATATCCAGTGTCACCATATTCGGATTGCCATGCTTGTCGTCGCGAATGTCGCGCCAGTCCGCCGGGTCAAGCCAGGCACCTGTTGACAGCTTGGCCACGCCGCGACCGATGCCATCGGACAGCACCGCCGCCGCCAGGCAGCTTCCCCGGTCATTGAACACGCGCACGATATCGCCGTGGGCGATTCCCAGCGCGGCGGCATCCTCGTGATGCATCAGCACAGGCTCACGACCGTGGATCCGGTTGCCCATACTCAGTGAGCCGTGGTCCAGCTGACTGTGCAGTTTCGTATGCGGCTGATCCGAGATCAGGTGGAAGGGACGCTCCTGCGCCGCCCCGGCGCCAAGCCACTCGATGGGCTCCATCCACTTCGGATGCCCGGGGCAATCGTCGTAGCCGAAGCCTGCGATTCGCTCGCTGAAGATCTCGATGCGCCCTGAGGGTGTGCGCAACGGGTTGGCGGTGGGGTCATCTCGAAACTGCTGCATCATGACCAGACTCTGGTCGGCGCGCGCGGTGTCGATCAACCCTGCTTCCCAGAAGTCGTCAAACGAAGGCAA
Source organism: uncultured beta proteobacterium (assembly GCA_903894155.1). Lineage (GTDB taxonomy): Bacteria > Pseudomonadota > Gammaproteobacteria > Burkholderiales > Burkholderiaceae_B > Zwartia. Next base: position 36,295 of record CAITPF010000313.1, read on the forward strand.
ATCGATTCCGGCGAGCCGTGCGCGCGGACGACAGTCGTCGTAAATATGCCGCAGCCAGTCGTGCTCGGAGCGCGATTCCGTGAATGCCTGCGCGACACCCAGCCTTTGGGACAGCGCCGAAAAGATCTCGTAATCGCTTTTCGCCTCGCCGACAGGCTCAATGACTTTCTTCATCGCCACCATGTAACGCTCACGTGTCGCGAAACCGACATCATCGCGCTCAAGCGTCGTGGTGGTGGGAAAGACGATATCGGCCATGCGTGCGTTGGCTGTCCAGAATTGCTCGTTGACGATCACGTGCGGCACAGTGCGCCAGGCTTTGGCCAGACGGGCGAGATCCTGGTGATGGTGAAAAGGATTGCCCCCCGCCCAGATGATCAGCCGGATCGGCGCGTACTGGTAACTGGAGCCGTTGTAGCTGAAGGTTTCGCCGGGTCGTTCGAGCAAGTCAGCGATGCGCGCTACCGGGATGAAATCCGGTATCGTGCCCCGACCCTGCGAAAGCGTCGGCCCGCTAAACCGCGGATTGGCGTTGCCCATCACGCCGGTCGCGCCATAACCCACGCCAAAGCCGCCACCGGGCAACCCGATCTGGCCCAGCATCGCGGCCAGCGTCACCAGCATCCAGAACGGCTGCTCGCCGTGGTGCGCGCGCTGCAGCGACCAGGCCACGTTGAGCATCGTCCGCTTGCCTGCCATCCGCGCCGCAAGATCCACGATCACCTGCGGGCCGACCCCGGTGATGGCGCTCGCCCACTGTGCGTCCTTGGGCACGCCATCGTCCTCGCCGGTCAGGTAGCGCTCGAATCGATCGAACCCGACGCAATAACGTTCGAGAAAGGCACGGTCATGCGACCCGTTGCGGTGAAGCTCGTGCGCGATCCCGAGCATCATCGCCGTGTCGGTGTTGGGCCGGATGGCCACCCACTGGAATGCAGCGCCGGTATCGAGGTCGTCACGCACCGGGCTCACATTGACGAACTCCACGCCCGCGCGCGCCATCGCGGCAAGGCCGCCGCGCACCAGGTGTTCTCCCGCACCTCCCGGGTTGACCTGCGCGTTCTTGCGCGGCACGCCGCCAAACGTGACGAACAGCTCGGTATGATCACGCATCACGTTCCAGCTTGTGTGCTCGACGATCAGCTCGTCCATCGGCGCGACGATGTGCGGCATCAGCACGCGCGCGGCGCCCAGGCTATATGAATCCGTGTGGCGAACGTAACCGCCCAGGCAGTTCAGAAACCGATGGATCTGGCTTTGCGCGTGATGAAAGCGACCGGCGCTGCCCCACCCGTAGGATCCCCCGAACACAGCGCGATTCCCGTGGTCGGCAATGGTCGATCGCAGCGCACCCGCGGCCAGGTCCAGCGCGGTATCCCAATCGACCTCGACGAAAGGCTCCAGGCCCCGCAACTCGGGCGCGGCTCCCATGCCGTGCTCGAGGCAACTCCGGCGCACCGAAGGACGCATGACGCGCAGGCGCCGCACCGCGTCGAGCATGGAAAAGCCGATGTCCGACGGATCGGGATCGCCGTCGAAGGCAGCGAGTCGCGGGTCGGCCGGAAACCCGACGACCTCATAGATACCCCAGTGCGTGGATGTATAGCGCCGCAATCGTCTCCCCTACCTTGATTTGCTATTTTCTTTGCGCGCCTTACTATACCTGCAACATGCGCGGTATTGATGCCAGAGCCCATAACAACTTCCTATTTCCTTATTGCCGGAGACACTGATGAGCGAAGTCCTGGTGCGCCACGAGGGGCCCGTTACGATCATATCGATCAACCGTCCCGATAAGCTCAACGCGCTGTCCAACAAGGTGGCGCACAAGTTGCAACGGGCGTTCGCTGAATTTGATGCGTCGCCGCAAAAAGTGTCGATCCTGACCGCCGAGGGCCGCGCCTTTACGTCGGGAGCCGACGTCAGCGACCTTCCTGAATTCTGGCGATGCGTGCCAACGCTGGGGATCACCACCAACAAGCCAGTCATCGCTGCCGTGCAAGGCTGGTGCGTCGGCGGCGGCGTGGTCATGTCGGCCATGGCCGACCTTTGCGTTTGCACTGAAAACACAACTTTCTGGTATCCGGAAGCGACCCTCGGGCTGACCGGCGGCGTCATCTGCAGCCTGGCGGGCCGCATCCCGCACAAGGCGGCGATGGAGGTGATGTACCTGGCGCGCAAGACCTCGGCACGACGCGCCTACGAAATCGGGCTGGTCAATGAAGTCGTGCCCGACGGGGAGCATCTGCAGGCCGCGTTGCGCATGGCCAATGAATTGTGCAGCCTGGCGCCGCTCGTGCTCGGCGCTATCAAGAAAATCGTCAACGGGAACATCCTGCCCAAGGGTCCGGCCGAGATCGCCGCGATGATGACACGCGACATGGGCGTCATCTCCACGAGCGACGATTTCCGTGAAGGCCAGCAGGCGTTTCTGGAGAAACGCCGGCCGGTGTTCTCGGGGCGTTGATCCGAAGTTCGGGAAGCCCTGTCCGGGCGTGCAGGATTAAGGCATCCCGACAAAGTCATCCCCCGCTCCCGGAGGGATCATCGCTGCCGGCGGGTGGCTGCTACACGCCGCCCAGCATCCCGCTTGCCCCAAGGACCGCTCCCGCGGCCAGCAGGGTCAGCATGTGGACCTTGGTGCGCCAGACGATCAACGTGGCCACAGCCGTCACCGCCAGGTAGCGCCAGTCGCGCACGAGTTCCTTGCCGCTGCTGGCAAGAAGCCAGCCCGAGGCGATCAGCATCGATATCACCACCGGACTCATCCCCTGCTTGAAGGCGCGTACCACGCGCAGCGCGCGATTGCGGTAGACCCACCCGGCCGTCACGAACACCAACGCGGAACACGGCAGCAGAATGCCCGAAAGGCAAACGATCGCAGCCACGATTGGCGTGAACAACCCGCCTTCGTTTAGCCCAAGGTTCCAGCCCATGAGCGCGATGAAAAGAATATTGGGCCCAGGCGCGGCCTGGCCGAGCACGATTGAGGCGCTGAACTGGGCGTCCGTCAGCCATTGGTGCTCGACAACCAGATACCGGTGCATTTCGGGAATCATTCCGAAGGGGCCGCCAATCGACATGAGCGAATAGGCCAGGAAGTGCCCGGACAGGTCGAGCCAATCGGCCCATTGCATCACGAAGGGCGGAACCTCGCTCACGGTGCCACCTTGCGATAGGCGATCACGCAGCCGATCACCCCCAGCACCGGCAGCACGAAAATGAGGTTCAGGTGCAGCAGCGCCAGGCAAATAAATCCCGCCGCAGCGAGCGAAACGCAGACGCGCAGGCCCATAGGGTTCATCTTGAGCGCTGTCGACAACTTGAGCCCTGTGGCGATGATCAGGCCTGCTGCGACTGCACCCATGCCGTGCAACGCCTCGGTCACCTGCGGGTAGTTGCCATAGCGCCCATAGGCCAGCGCCAGCAACAGAATGAGCAGCGCAGGCAGCGACAACATGCCGAAAACCGCAGCCAGCGCGCCTCGCAGCCCAAAATATTGGGCCCCGATCATGATGCTCAGATTCAGCGCCGGCGGCCCGGGCATCGTGCGCGCGACAGCCCAATCCTCGATGAACTCCTCGCGGGTCAGCCACTTCTTGCGCTCGACCATCTCGCGCTCGATGAACGCCAGCACGCCGCCGAACCCCTGGAGCGCCAGGACGGTGAATGACAGGTAAATATCGGCGACCGATTTCGGGCGGTGGCGTTCGCTCTGGGACATCAGGGATCCTGCGCTGCGAAGGGTGGTGAAACCCGGAAGCGACCGATTCTATTCCAGCGCGACCTGGGACGCATCCGCGCCGCGGTCCCGGTCAGGTGGCCCGACTCAGTGGCCCGACTCAGTGGCCAGGGTGCAGGCCCGGTGTGCCGACCCGGGCATACGCCCATACGCAGTGACCCCGAAAAACTGCCCGGGACGCCCTCAGAGACTAGCTGCCCTTTTTGCCCAGCCGGTCACGGTATTCGCCAATGCGCTGCTTGTGCTCGGGCGTGCGAAAGGCGTAGCTCTGCAAGTACGCCTCGACCTCCAGGTTCGCCGAGAACTGCATTTCGGTCCCGTGACGCAGAGCGATCTTCGAAATCCGGACTGAGCGATCCGAAGCCGACACCACCCGCAGGGCGGCGGCGCGCGCCGCGTTCATGACCTCGGTCGGTTCCACCACCTCGGCAAACAGCCCAAGGCGCTGACCGGCCACGGCATCGATCGACCCGGCCGTTAACAGGTAGTAATTCGCCATTGGCGCACCGACTGCGCGCGTCAGCAACCAGGGCACGCCGACGTCCGCGCCGGAAAGGCCGAGACGGTGAAAGAAAAGGTCGTAGCTGGCGGTGGTCGAGGCGATCGCGAAGTCGCACGCCAGCGCGATTCCCGCCCCGCCGCCCACGGCTGGCCCGTTCACTGCGGCGATCACCGGCAAGTCGAAGTAATACAGCCGCTTGGCGATCATGTTGTAGCCGCGCACCAGCGCGAGTTCGGCTTCCATGTCCGTCGGATCGGGGCTCATGATTTCACGCAAATCGCCGCCGCCGCAAAACGTGCGCCCGGCGCCCGTGAGAATCACGCAACGCACATCCCGGTTGGCCTCGACACGGTCGAGCACCGCGTTGAGCGTCGCCGAGAACGTCAGCCCCATCGGATTGCGCTTTTCGGGCCGGTTGAATGTCACGGTGGCGATGCCATCGGTCACATCCAGCAAGATATCTTCCTGATTCATGGATCCCCCTATGTAAAGCTGACGATCTGTTTGCCGAGGATCTCGCGCGCGATCACGATGCGCTGGATCTGGCTCGTGCCCTCGCCGATCTGGTACATCTTGGCGTCGCGGTAATAGCGCTCGACCGGGAAGTCTCGCAAGTAGCCATAGCCGCCCAGGATCTCGATCGCCTTGTCGCACACGCGCAGGCTTGCCTCTGCGGCAAAATATTTCGCGATCGACGCCTCCTTCTTGATCGGCATGCCGGCGTCGTACATCCTGGCAGCGTTCAGCGTCAACAACCGGGCCGCCTCAATGTCGGTTGCCATCTCCGCGATCTGCATGTGAATGCCCTGGAAGGCCCCGATCGGCTTGCCGAACTGCGTGCGTTGCTGCACGTAGTCGACAGCCACCTCGTAGCTGGCCTGCGCGAGCCCGACCGAGAGCGAGGCCACGTTCACCCGGCCCTTGTCCAGCGTGCGGGCGAACTTGCGAAACCCCGTGCCCTCCTCGCCAATCATGTTCCCGACCGGCACCCTGACGTCGTCGAAATACAGCGTCGATGTCGGCGATCCATGCACGCCCATCTTGCGGTCGGGCTTGCCGATCGCAAAGCCCGGCATGCCGCGCTCGAGCACGAACGCGCTCACCCCGTTGGTGGTGCGCGCCGTGATGACGAACGTATCGGCGACCCATCCGTTGGTGTTGAACGCCTTCGATCCATTGATATGAAAATAGTCTCCCCGTCGCACGGCGGTCGTCTTCGGATCGGCCGCGTTCGATCCGCCCGAAGGCTCGGTCAGGCCGAATGCACCGATCTTGCGCCCGGAGGTCAGATCCGGAAGGTACTTCTGTTGTTGCTCGGGCGATCCGTGTTCGGCCAGCACAGTCGAGGCCAGCCCGATGTGCGCGTTGTACGAGCTGCCGACCGCGCCCGATGCCCTGGAGATTTCCTCCAGCACGATGCAGATGGACACCAGGTCGAGCCCGGCGCCGCCAACGTCGATGCTGCTTGAGGCTCCCATGAAACCGAGTTCGCCGAGCCCGCGAAAAATGTCGTGGGGGAACTCGTCCGATTCATCGATATCGCGCGCGCGGGGCACGATGCGCTCGACGCAGAATCGCCGGATGGCGTCCTGGATGGCCAGTTGGTCTTCAGTCAGAAAATACTTGTTCAAGCGAATCTCCAGCGAATGTTCAGGTTTTTGCCGCGCGCTCGCGCGCCAGGGCGCGCAGCTCGAAGCGCCTGATTTTGCCCGACGCGGTCAACGGCAACTCATCCAGGAACGTGACTTCGCGCGGCACCTTGTAGCGGGCAATCATTTGCGTGCAATGCGCGATCACCGTGTCGCGATCCAGTTGCTGGCCAGGACGCAGCACCACGAACGCGTGGATGTTCTCGCCGCGGATTTCATCGGGCACCCCGATCACGGCCACGCTCTGGACCGCGGGAATCTCGATGATCGCGTTTTCGACTTCCTTCGGATAGACGTTGTTGCCGCTCGAAACAATGATGTCCTTGATGCGATCGCGGATGTGGATCTCGCCGCGCTCGTCGACGATGCCGATGTCGCCTGAATGCAGCCAGCCGTCACGCAGCGTTTGCGCGGTCAGTTCCGGCTGGTTCCAGTAGCCCGCCATGAAGGTATCGCACCTGAACAGCAACTCCCCTGCCTCGCCCGGCGGTTGATCGCGTCCGTTGCCGTCCACCACCCGCACTTCGATGCCCGGCAGCGCGGGCCCGCAAGAGCCCTCGCGCTGTTCGATGCCCGGAATCTGCACGCTCGCGACCGGAGCGATCTCGGACAATCCATAGCTTTCGACGACATCGATGCCAAAATCCTCGACCAGCTCTTTTTTGAGCCGATCCGACACCGGACCGCCCCCGACGTCGATCAGGCGAAGGCTGCTCACGTCGGCCGACGACGCCGTCACATGCTCAAAGAGTCGCGCATACATCGTCGGGACCCCGGCAAGTGCCGTGACGCGATGCCTGGCGATCAGGTCGGCGACGGGCCCCGGGTCAAACCGCGGCGACACCACCAGTGTGGCGCCCGCCAACGCCACCTGCAGAAAATCGTAGCTAAAGCCGAACGAGCTGAACAACGGCAGTATCGTGAGCAGCACGTCCGACTGCTGGTAGCGCATGACCGAAAGCGTCATGCGCGCATTCTCAATGAGCGCATATTCGCCAAGCAGGATGCCCTTGGGCTTGCCGGTCGTGCCGGAGCTGTAGATCATGACGACAGGGTCGCCGCGGGCGGCGCTGCGCCCCTGCGCAAGCGGCGTGGCGCGGGAGAATGCCACATCGGGGGTGAGCCCGAGCTTTTTGGCGTACATGTGCTCCATGGCAAGGGGCAAATGCGTTTTAAAAGTCTCGAGGGCTTTGACAGTCGCATCGGGGTCAGCAATCAGGGGCATCAAGGCTTGTCCCAGGCAAAAGAGGTTCCAATAGGCCACCTTGGGCTGGCGTGCGTAGGCGTATCTCCCCTCTTGGTCGGTGTGGTTGCAAATGTGCATGGGGTTATAGCCGTCCATGAACTGAAACGGTCCATAGTCCAAGGTCAGGCCCAAAATGCTCATGTTATCGGTGTTCATCACACCATGGACGAAACCGACCA
>CAITPF010000314.1 GCA_903894155.1 uncultured beta proteobacterium
CCCAGCGCGTTGCGTTCGGTGTCCAGGTAATTGAGGCGGTTGCGCAAGACTTCGAGATCCGCATCGCGCTTCTTGATTTCGGCGGTCAGGCGCAACCCCTGCTGGAACATGCGGGCATAGTCGGCCTGCTGGCTCTCGAGCTGCGTGAGCGTGGTCCGGATATCGGTCTCGATCGCCTTTTTGCTATCGATATTGGCTTGCAGGCGAACCCGGAAGTTATCGAAAACGGACTTGTCGAACTCGTCCTCGCGCCTCTGCATACGCTCGGTGAGTTCCTTGAGCTCGTTTTTAAGATCCTGGTAGGACGGGTGACCGGGGTTTAGACCCAGCATCTGTTGCGTGATGACTTCCTTGCGCGTGATGACCTCGGCGCGCAGGGTCGACAACCCGTTGTCGGTCAGACGCATATCGAGCAGCGACCTGCCGAGGTCGGTCGGGACTTCCCTCTGCCTGACAAACGTATTGAGCGCGATCTCGGATTCGCTGCGCTCGATCTGAGCCCGCGTGAGACGCTCGCGCGCCTGCACCAGTATGCCGTCAAAGGGGTTCTGCGACCCTTCACCGAAGGTCGAGACCCCGAGTTTTTCAGAGATGACCAGGCGCTCGGCCTCGAACTGCTCAAGCTCCGAGCGCAGGCGCACTTCGGCGTCGCGGACCATTTCAAGGCGCTCGGTGGACCCGTAGATCTGCTCGGCCTTGGTCGTTTCAAGGAATGAATTGGTGACGGCGTTGACGATGGCGTCCAGGTTCGTGCGGTCGCCGGACTCCATCCCGATGCGCACCATATAGGTGTCCAGAATCGGCCGGACATAGATCGTTGACTGCAGAGTCTCGATGAACCGACGTTCGGGAATTCCACTGGGGCGCACGTCGATGCCGCGTTTCCGGAGGTTATCCAGGGCACGTTCGAGCACGTCAAAGCGAACCACGGTCTTCGAGAGGTGGTTGACGTATTCGCGGTACTGGCTATTGGATTGCAGCTGCAACTCGCTGTCGGCTTCGACGTTCTTCATGTAGGTCGGCGAGACCTGGAAGACCGATTCGGCGATGTAGTAGCTTTTTCCCTTCCACCAAGCGAACGGCGCGCCGAGCAGAACGACGGCGAACCAGACCACGATACTGACGCGATAGTGCTTTCTGAGACTCAGAAAAGGCTTGATGCCGATCCCAGGAAGATTTTTTATTTCCATGAACCCGTGGAAGCCCGGTGAGGATGGGTCATTGTACCGGCATCAGGGTGCAATGGCTCAAAGGCGGGCGTATCATGAGGGTTGTACTGATAGTGGAGTGTGACTTGATCGCCACAATTCTCGTTCTGGCCGCCATGCCACTGGCACTGCCAGGCTTTTATTTGCTGACCGTCACACTCGCTGCGCTGGGCGCGCGCCGCCAGATGGATCCCCCGCCGCACGCGCCAGCAGGCGTTGGCGCGGCTCCCCGGGTGGCTGTGCTGGTACCCGCCCACAACGAATCCTCCCACGCACTGCCCACGATCGAAAGCCTGCTGCGCCA
>CAITPF010000315.1 GCA_903894155.1 uncultured beta proteobacterium
ATGTTCACGCCCGAGAGCATGCCGTCGCGGCCGATGTCGGTGTAAATGATGGCCTCGCAGCCGTAATCCTCGAATTTCTTGGCGAGGTCGGCGACATCGTGCTTGGTGAGTTTGCTCCAGCCATCGGTGGCCACTTTGCCGTCGCGCGCGTCGAGCCCCACGATGATGTTGCCCGGGAAGGCGCCACAGGCGTCGTGCAGGAACCCGGGATTCTTGACCGCCGCTGTCCCGATGATCACGTACGAGATCCCGAAATCGAGATAGCGCTCGATGGTGTCGAGATCGCGGATACCGCCGCCGATCTGCACGGGGATATCGGCGCTGACGGCGTCGACGATCGACCGGATCACGGCTTCGTTCTTGGGCTTGCCGGCGACCGCACCGTTGAGGTCGACGAGGTGGAGCCGGCGGGCGCCAAGGTCGAGCCAGTGCGTGGCCATTGCCGAGGGGTCTTCGGAGAACACGGTCGCGTCTTCGAGGTCACCCTGCCGCAGGCGAACGCAGCGGCCGTCTTTGAGGTCAATTGCGGGGATCAGCAGCATGTCGTTTCGTGATCAGAGGCGGTGATGCCGGCTGTGCCAGCCTGGCACGTTGAGGGCATCGGGTTGGGTCAAGGGTTCCAGTCTACAAAATTGCGGTAGAGACGCAAACCATGATCGGCGCTTTTTTCTGGGTGAAACTGCACTGCAAAGATGTTGTCGGCTGCAACAGCGCATGCAAACGGGCTGCCATAGTCCGATTCGCCCACGACCAGCGCCGGGTCGGCCGGACACGCATAGTAGCTGTGAACAAAGTAAAAGTGGGTCAAATCCGGGATTCCAGCCCACAAAGGGTGTGCGCGCACCTGCCGCACGGTATTCCAGCCCATGTGCGGAATTTTGAGCGTCTCGTGGCCCGCGTGGCGCTCGAACGCCGGCCCGCGAAAGCGCTCGACCGTGCCCGGAAACACCGCCAGGCTTGGCGTATTGCCTTCTTGGCTGCGCTCGAACAGCATTTGCTCTCCCACGCACACGCCGAGCAGCGGCTTGGCGCGCGAGGCGCGCAGCACGGCTTCGTGCAGCCCCGCTGCAACGAGCGTGCGCATGCAGTCGGGCATCGCGCCCTGGCCCGGAAAGACCACGCGATCGGCGGCGTCGATATCCGCCGCTTCGCTGCACAGGCGGATATCAGCCTCGGGCGCTGCGTGTCGCAGGGCACGCTCCACCGAGTGGTAGTTGCCCATGCCGTAGTCGACGATGGCGATCTTTGCCATGGTTCAGAGCACGCCTTTGGTCGAGGGGATCACGCCCGCGATGCGGGGATCGAGTTCAAGCGCCATGCGCAACGCGCGCCCGGCCGCCTTGAAGACGGTTTCGCACTGGTGGTGCGCGTTGACGCCGCGCAGGTTGTCGATGTGCATCGTGATCAGGGCATGGTTGACCAGGCCCTGGAAGAATTCGATCGTGAGGTCGACATCGAAGTCGCCCACCCGCGCGCGCGTGAACGGCACGTGAAACTGCAGGCCGGGGCGGCCGGAGAAATCCACCACGACGCGCGACAGCGCTTCGTCGAGCGGCACGTAGGCGTGGCCGTAGCGACGGATCCCCGCCTTGTCACCGACGGCCAGGGCAATGGCCTGGCCGATCGTGATGCCGACATCCTCGACCGTGTGGTGCGCATCGATGTGGGTATCGCCCTCGGCGTGCACCTCGAGATCGATCAGGCCGTGGCGCGCGATCTGGTCCAGCATGTGGTCGAGGAACGGCACGCCGGTGTTCAGCTTCTGGCGGCCGGTGCCGTCGAGGTTGAGCGCGACACGGATGCGCGTCTCGTTGGTGTTGCGGGTGATTTCGGCGGTACGCATGTCGGGCGCTCGTGGCTCAGGCAATCAGAATTTCGTTCAGGGCGGCCAGCAGCGCGGCGTTTTCGTCGGGCGACCCGATCGAGATGCGCAGGCAGTTGGCCAGCAGCGGGTGAGCCCCCGAAAAGTTGCGCACCAGGATGTTGCGCGCCTTGAGGGCCTGGAAAACGGCATCGCCCCCGCGGGCGAACCGTGCCAGCAGGAAGTTGCCGGCGGATTCGAAAACTGTCGTGCCCGGCATCGCGCCAAGCGCGGCGGCAAGCGCCGGGCGCGCCGCACGCACACGGGCGGCCTGCTCATCGAGCGCCGGCTTGTTGGCCAGCACCACGGCAAGGGCCGCCAGGGTCACGGAATCGATATTGTAGGGCGGTCTGACCTTGTTGAGTTCCCGAATCCACGCCGGATGTGCGGCCAGGTAGCCAAAGCGCAACCCGGCCAGCCCGATCTTGGACAGCGTGCGCAGCACCCCCAGGTTGGGAGCGTGTGCCGCCTGGGGCATCCAGGTCTCGTCGGTGAACGCCTGGTAGGCCTCGTCGACGATCACAAGCCCCGGGGCAGCCGCAAGGATCGCCCGGACGGCCTCGCGCGGCCAGAGGCCCCCGGTCGGGTTGTTCGGCATGGCCAGGAACACCACCTTCGGGCGATGGGCCGCGATCGCGGCCAGCGTGGCCTCGAGATCGAGCTGCAGATCCTCGCGCAAGGGAACCGGCACGAACCGTGCATGGTGAAACCGCGCCGCCAGCTCGAAAAACACAAACGACGGCCAGGGCGTGAGCACGACGTCGCCGGGTGCGCACGTGGCCTGCACGATCATGCCGATGAGTTCATCCGAGCCGTTACCAAAAAGAAGCCCCGCCTCTGCCGGCACGCCGAACGCGCGGCGGACCTGGGCCACGAGCGCCGCGGGGGCCGAATCCGGGTAGCGGTTGAACTCGACCTCGCGCACCGCGGTCGCGACCTGGTCGCGCACGTCCTGCGGCAGCCCATAGGGTGATTCCATCGCGTCGAGCTTGATCGCGCCCGCCTGGGCGTACACCTCGTACGCGGCGATCTCGCGCACGTCACCGCGCACCGTGCGCAGCACGCGCTGCTCGGCCTCGGAGGTCGTACTCTGGTCGGGGGTTGTGGGGCTCACGGGCGGATCAGGCCTGCTCCAGACGGTAGCTGGCGCTGGCCGCGTGGCCCTGCAAGCCCTCGCCGTGCGCGAGCTCGGCGGCGATCAGGCCCAGCGTTTGTGCGCCGGCGGCCGAGACCTGGATGATGCTCGAGCGCTTGGTGAAATCGTAGACACCCAGCGGCGACGAAAACCGCGCCGTGCGCGAGGTGGGCAGCACGTGGTTGGGCCCGGCACAGTAATCGCCCAGCGCTTCCGAGCTGTGGGGCCCGAGGAAGATGGCGCCTGCGTGGCGGATGTGGGGCAGCCACTGCTCGGCCTGTTCGGTGGAGACCTCCAGGTGCTCCGGGGCGATGCGGTTGCTGATCTCACAGGCTTGCTGCAAGCTTTCGACCAGGATCAGCGCGCCGCGGTTGCGCAGGCTGATGCCGATGATATCCGCGCGCGGCATCGCCGGCAGAAGGCGATTGACACTCGCCTGGACTTCATCGAGGTAGGCGGCATCCGGGCACAGCAGGATGGCCTGGGCCAGCTCGTCGTGCTCGGCCTGCGAAAACAGATCCATCGCAATCCAGTCCGCCGGCGTCTTGCCGTCGCAGATGATGAGGATTTCGCTCGGGCCCGCGATCATGTCGATGCCGACGGTGCCGAACACGCGCCGCTTGGCGGCTGCGACGTAGGCGTTGCCGGGGCCGACGATCTTGTCGACCGCGGAAATGGTGGCGGTGCCGTAGGCAAGCGCGCCGATGGCCTGCGCCCCGCCGATCGCAAAAATCCGATCCACACCGGAGATCGCGGCGGCGGCGAGCACCAGCGGATTGTGCTGGCCGCCTGGCGTGGGCGTGACCATGATGACTTCGGCAACGCCCGCGACCTTGGCCGGAATGGCGTTCATCAGGACCGATGACGGATACGCCGCCTTGCCGCCCGGCACGTACAGGCCCACGCGATCGAGCGGCGTGATCTGCTGGCCCAGGCGGGTGCCGTCGGCCTCGGTGTACGACCAGCTGTCCTGGCGCTGATGCGTGTGATAGGTATTGACGCGATCGGCCGCGGCCTCGAGCGCATTGCGCTGCGCGGCGGGCAGGCTTGCGAGCGCGGCCTGCCATTCGCGGCGCGGGATTTCGAGCGCGGCGACGCTATCGGCCTGGACATGGTCGAACTGGCGCGAATAGCGCAGCACTGCGGCGTCGCCTTCGGTGCGCACCTCGTGCAGGATGCGCGCGGTGGCGGCTTCGATCGCCTCGTCCTGCGCGGCGTCGAACGCCAGCAGTTTGGTCAGGGATGCGTCAAACGCCGGGTCGCGTGCATCCAGGCGGTTCAGGGTAGCCTTCATTGGAGTCCCCCTTCAGTTGGAAGGGCAGCAGTGGTCTATTAAGGTCTCATCATGCCACAGCCTTGCGGCTGGCCACCTCGAACGCATCGAGCAGCGGCTGCAGTTCGGCATGGCGCGTCTTGAGGGCCGCGCGGTTGACGATCAGGCGCGAGGAGATCGGCATGATGTCCTCGACAGCCACCAGGTCGTTGGCGCGCAGCGTATTGCCAGTCGATACCAGGTCGACGATCGCGTCGGCCAGGCCCACGAGCGGCGCGAGCTCCATCGATCCGTAGAGCTTGATCAGGTCGACATACACGCCCTTGGCGGCGAAGTGTTCGCGGGCGGCCGTGACGTATTTGGTCGCAACCCTCAGGCGCGCGCCCTGGCGCACGGCGGCCGGGTAGTCAAAGCCGTTCTTCACGGCGACCGCCAGGCGGCAACGCGCGATGTTCAGGTCGATGGGCGAGTAGAGACCCCCCGAGTGATGGGCGGCGTGCTCGATCAGCACGTCCTTGCCGGCGATGCCAAGATCGGCGGCGCCATATTCGACATAGGTCGGCACGTCGGACGCGCGCACGATGATCAGGCGCAGGTTCGGGTTGCTCGTGCCGATGATCAGCTTGCGCGATTTTTCGGGGTCTTCGCTCACCTGGATGCCGGCGGCCTCAAGCAACGGCAGCGTCTCTTCGAAGATCCGCCCCTTCGAGAGCGCCATGGTGAGGGGGCGCGCGGTCGTTTGCGTGCTCATAGGGATTCCTTGCTGGACATTCGATCGATATGCGCGCCAAGCGTGCGCAGCTTGTGTTCCATGCGCTCGTAGCCGCGATCCAGATGATAGATCCGCTCGACGATGGTTTCGCCCTCGGCGGCCAACCCGGCGATCACCAGGCTCGCCGAGGCGCGCAGATCGGTCGCCATGACAGTCGCGCCCGACAGGCGCGGCACGCCGCGCACCACCGCCGTGTGGCCGTCGATATCGATGTGCGCGCCCAGGCGCAGCAACTCCTGAACATGCATGAAGCGGTTTTCGAAGATCGTCTCGACGATCACCGAGGTGCCTTCGGCCAGCGTATCGAGTGCCATCAGCTGGGCCTGCATGTCCGTGGCAAAGCCCGGGTATTCGTGGGTGCGGATGTCGACAGCGCGCGGGCGCTTGTCCATCGCGGCCCGGATCCAGTCGTCGCCGCAGATGATTTCAAGACCCGCCTCGCGCAGCTTGGAAATCGTCGCGCCCATGGTGTCGGGCGCGGCGCCCAGCAGCGTGATATCGCCGCGCGCAGCGCCCACCGCGCACAGGAAGCTGCCAGCCTCGATGCGGTCGGGGATGATGCGGTGTTCGGCGCCATGCAGTGACTCGACGCCTTCGATGACGATGCGGTCGGTGCCGTGCCCGCTGATGCGTGCGCCCATCTTGATGAGCAATTCGGCAAGGTCCACGACCTCGGGTTCGCGCGCGGCGTTCTCCAGCACGGTCTGCCCCTGGGCAAGCACCGCGGCCATCATGAGATTCTCGGTGCCCGTGACAGTCACCATATCGGTGCGGATCACGGCGCCCTTGAGGCGACTGGCGCGCGCCACGACATAGCCGTGCTCGATCTGGATGTCAGCGCCCAGCGCGGCCAGGCCCTGGATATGCTGGTCGACGGGGCGCTGCCCGATCGCGCAGCCACCCGGCAGGCTCACGCGCGCCTCGCCAAAGCGCGCGACCAGCGGCCCGAGCACAAGGATCGACGCGCGCATCGTCTTGACGAGCTCGTAGGGCGCCTCAAGCGCGGTGAGCTGGTTGGCCGTGATGGTGACGCTGTCGTCCGCGTGGCGCTCGGTGCGCACGCCCAGGTTCCCCAGCAGCTTGAGCGTGGTGGAGATGTCGTTGAGCCGGGGCACGTTGGTCAGGCGCAGGGAATCCGCAGTGAGCAGTCCCGCGCAGAGGATCGGCAGCGCGGCGTTCTTCGCGCCGGAGATGCTGATCTCGCCGCGCAGCGGCGTGCCGCCCACGATACGCAACTTGTCCATTAGCCGAGCGCCTTGAATTCTTCGGGAGTCAGCGTGCGCATCGACAGCGCGTGGATTTCCTGCTTCATCCGCTCGCCCAGCACGCCATAGACGATCTGGTGGCGGGCGATGAGACGCTTGCCGGCGAAGGCGTCGCTCACGATCAGCGCCTCGAAGTGCTGTCCGTCGCCGGTCACTTCGAGGGTTTCGCAGGTAAGTCCCGCGGCGATGTAGCCGCGGATGTCTTCTGGGGTGGGCATCATCATGAAAGGGGTTCCTTAAGTCCGGAGTTTGTAGCCGCTGGCCAGCAGGCGCAGCGTGAAGAACGTGAGGGAGACGAACACGCCTCCGACCACCGCGATGCTATGCCAGGGCGAGACGTCGGACAGGCCGAAGAATCCGTAGCGAAAGCCGTCGATGGTGTAGAAAATCGGGTTCCAGTGCGACACCACCTGCCACAAGGGCGGCAGCGTATGCACCGAGTAGAAGACCCCTGAAAGAAAGGTGGCCGGCATGATGAGGAAGTTCTGGAACGCGGCGAGCTGGTCGAACTTTTCGCTCACGAGCCCGGCGATCAGGCCGAGCACCGCCATGATCCCGCACGACAGCACCGCAAAGAGCAATGCCCAGACAGGCTCCTTCACGGGAATCACCACGAAGTACAGCGACACGATCCAGACGCACATGCCCACGGACACGCCGCGCACGATGGCGGCCAGCACGTAGGCCCAAAAGATTTCGCGGTGCGACATCGGCGGCAGCAGCACGAACACGAGGTTGCCCGTCACGCGGCTCTGGATCAGCGACGACGACGGGTTGGCGAACGAGTTCTGCAGCATGCTCATCATCATGAGCCCGGGGATCAGGAACGCCGTGTAGGGCACGCTGCCGTAGACGTTGACGCGATCGGCCAGGACCTGCGCGAAGATCACCAGGTACAGCACGGCCGTGATGACCGGCGCGAGGATGGTCTGGAAGCTGACCTTCCAGAAGCGCAGCAGCTCCTTGCGCAGCAGCGTCGGAAAGCCGAGGCCGCCGGTGACGCCGGTCAGCGCCGGGGCGTTGTTCATGCGGCCTCCATAATCGGGTCTTCTGCGTTCATGATCTTCACGAACGCGTCCTCCAGATCCTCGACGCCGGCCCGGGCGATCAGCGCCTGGGGGGTATCGAGCGCGATGATGCTGCCCCGCTTGAGCATCGCAATGCGGGCGCAAAGCGCCTCGGCTTCCTCAAGGTAATGGGTCGTCAGCAGGATCGTGTGCCCTTCGCGGTTCAGGCGCGAGATGAATTCCCAGAGGCTGCGACGCAGGTCGACATCGACGCCCGCGGTCGGCTCGTCGAGCACGATCACCGGGGGGCGATGCACCAGCGCCTGCGCGACCAGCACGCGGCGTTTCATGCCGCCCGACAGCGCACGCATGTTGGTGTCGGACTTTTCCGTCAGACCGAGGTTGGCGAGGATTTCGTCGATCCACGCGTCGTTTTTACGCAATCCGAAATAGCCCGACTGGAACCGCAGCGTTTCGCGCACGGTAAAAAACGGGTCGTACACGAGCTCCTGGGGTACGACCCCGAGCGAGCGGCGCGCCGCCTGGTAATCGGTGACCACGTCGTGGCCGCAAACGCTCGCCCGTCCGCTGGTGGCGCGCGACAGGCCTGCGAGTACCGAGATCAGCGTGGTCTTGCCTGCGCCGTTGGGCCCGAGCAGCCCGAAGAATTCGCCTGGCTCGACCGCAAACGAGACATCGTCGAGCGCCTGCAGGCCCTTTTCCGTCGGCGGGCGAAACAGGCCCTTCCAGCCGTTGCTGCGCGGGGGGTAGGTCTTCGAGACGTGTTCGAACGAGACTGCGGTCATGGGGGCCTGATGGGGGGCGGCCCGCGAGGGTCGCCTGGGGCTTACTGGTTGCGGGTATTGAGCGCTTTGATCAGCCCGTCGATGCCGTTCTGGCTAATTTGCTGGGAGAACTGGTTGCGGTAGTTCTCGATCAGCCAGACGTTCTCGACGTTGATGTCGTAGATGCGCCAGCCATCGGGCGTTTTTTCGAGCCGGTAGTCGAGCTGGGTGGGCTCGGCGTTGGCGACGCGGAATAACTGGGTGTGCACCACGGCGTCGGCCGCGTTCGGATCGCCGCGGAAAGGCAGGACTCTGGACGTCGTGCCGTTCTCGACACGCGAGAGGGCGCCCGAATAGGTGCGCAGCAACGTGCCACGGAACGCGTCGGCAAGCGCCTTGCGCTGCTCGGGCGTCGCGTCGCGCCAGTGCTTCCCGGCGGCCAGGCGCGTGGTCTTCTGGAAGTTGACGTAAGACACGATGAACTTGTCGACGATCGCGCCCAGCCTGACCATATCGCCGGACTTGAGCTGCGGATCGTCGCGGATCGTGGCCAGCACGTGATCGACGGCCTGCTGCACGAATTCATTTGGCGAGACCGCGGCGCTGGCCTGCGCCTGCGCGCTCGCTGGCGCGGCGATCCATAGCGCGGCGCACGCAAGCGCGGCGGCGAGCAGGCGTGAGAGCGGGAAGGCTGGGCGGTGGTGTCCTTGCATGCGGGTTCCTATGGTTTGACCGGGATGCCAAGCGATTTGTCATTGACTTCGGCTGCCTCAAAATCTTCGTACTGAGGCAGTTTTTCTGCTAACTCGTTGTTGCCCGCGACCTGAGCCCTGTTGCGCTGGAGGTAGGCATCGCGCACAAAGCTGTACGGGTCGAGCGCGGTCTTATCGACGATATCGGTGGCGTCAAGCAGCGCTTCGCGACGCTGTATGACCTGGAAGCCATAGAGCGAGTTGCGCAAATTGACGTCGTTGATGAGCCCGACGAATTCCACCTGGCCGACGTAGAGCCCGGCGAGCCGGCCGACGCCGTCGCGCGGGGAACTGGGCCCCAGGATCGGCAGCACGATGTAAGGGCCACTGCCCACGCCCCAGACGCCGAGCGTCACGCCGAAGTCGTTGGGGATGCGCTTGGCGCCGGTTTCGCTCGCGATATCGATGCAGCCGCCCAGGCCCATGGTGGTATTGAGCAGTACGCGCCCGAATGTGTTCAGTGCGTCGACCTGCCTTCCCTGCAGCACGCTGTTGATCCCTGACCAGACGTCGCCCAGGTTCAGGAAGATATTGTTCAGGCACGTGCGGACCGGCTGCGGCGCGATGAAGCGGTAGGCCTCGGCCACGGGCTTGAGCACGTATTTGTCGACCGTATCGTTGAACTCCCAGACGACCCGGTTGGAAGCTTCCAGCGGATCGTCCGGGTTGGGCGGGCCGAGCGTTTGGGTGGCGCAGCCCGACAACCCGGCAAATGCCAGGGCGCAGAGTGCTTTACGAAGCGGGCTCGAATTCATGATGTGATGATTATTGCGCGGTTGGGCCGGGGTTGGCATCCTATTTGGCGGGCGCGGGTGCCGCACCGGCCGCGGAATGCGTTTCAGCCGGCTGCGAAGGGGCCGCCGCAGCCGGCGTTGATCCAGAGCCCTGTTTTTCGGCCATGCCGAACATGAGCTTGCTGATCAGCGTCTCCAGGACGATGGCGCTCTGGGTGTACTGCACCACGTTGCCCTCGGTGAGGACTGCGTCGTCTCCGCCCGCTTCCACGCCGACGTACTGCTCCCCGAGCAGGCCGGAGGTCAGGATCTTCACGGCGGAATCCGCGGGGAAGGTGTAGCGCTTTTCCAGTTGCAGGGTGACGACGGCCTGGAAGGTCTTGTCGTCGAACTGGATGCTGCCGACGCGGCCTACGACGACCCCGGAGCTTTTGACCGGGGCGCGAACCTTCAGGCCGCCGATGTTGTCGAATTTCGCCAGCACGTGGTAGCTCGGGCCCAGCGAGGAAGAGCCCAGGTTGCCCGCACGCAGGGCGAGGAACGTCAGGGCGACCGCGCCCAGGAGCATGAAAATCCCCACCCACCAGTCATTTTTTTCGTTCGACATCGACAAACTCCGAAATCAGTTGCTGAACATCAGCGCGGTCAGCAGGAAATCAAGCCCCAGCACGGAAAGCGAGCTCACGACGACGGTGCGCGTGGTGGCGCGCGCCACGCCCTCGGGCGTCGGGCGGGCGACCCACCCCTGGAACAGGGCCACCGACGTGACGGCAAACCCGAAAACAATGCTCTTGAACACGCCGTTGGCGATATCCTTCCAGATATCGACACCGGCCTGCATTTGCGACCAGAACGCGCCGTCGTCGATCCCGATGAGCGGCACGCCCACCAGCCAGCCGCCGATGATGCCCACCATCGAGAAAATCGCCGCCAGCACCGGCATCGCGATGACCCCGCCCCAGAAGCGCGGGACCAGCACGCGGCGAATCGGATCGACGGCCATGACTTCCATCGCGGCCAACTGCTCCCCGGCCTTCATCAGGCCGATTTCCGCCGTCAACGCGGTGCCGGCGCGCCCCGCGAAGAGCAGCGCGGTAATCACCGGGCCGAGTTCGCGGGTCAGCGATAACGCGACCAGCAGCCCCAGCGCCTGCTCCGAACCATAGCGGTTGAGCGTGTAATAACCCTGTAACCCGAGCACGAAGCCGACGAACAGACCCGATACGGCAATGATCAATAACGAATGGTTACCGATGAAGTGTACCTGTTGCGATACCAGACGCGGTCTGGAGAGCGCGATCCCGCTGCGGGCGAGCAGCATGATGCAAAAGCGGGCGAAAAAGCCCAGCCGCAGCAGGTTTTTGCGCGTGTTGCGCCCAAGCGCCTCGATTTGCACGTGAATCTTTTGCGCGTTGATCATCGCGAGGCGCCTCCCTCGCGCGCGAGCCACGCGTCGAACGCGGGCGTGACGGGGTAATCAAACGCCACGGGCCCGTCCGGTGCGCCTTCCAGGAACTGCCTGACATACGGATCGGTCGAGGCGCCGAGCTCATCGGGCGTGCCCTTCGCCTTGAGCGCGCCCTGACCCACCAGGTAGATTTCGTCGGCGATCGCGAAGGTTTCGGGCACATCGTGCGTGATGACGACCGAGGCGCAGCCCAGCGTGTCCGACAGGCTGCGGATGAGCCTTGCGGTGACGCCCATCGAGATCGGATCCAGCCCCGCGAAGGGCTCGTCATAGAAGATGAGCTCCGGGCTCAGGACGATCGCGCGGGCCAGCGCCACGCGGCGCGCCATGCCGCCGGAAATTTCGGAAACCCGCAGGTGCGCCGCCGCGCGCAAGCCGACCGCTTCGAGCCTATCGAGCACCTTCGTGAGCAATTCGGCGTCCGAAAGGCGCAGGTGCTCGCGCAAGGGGAAGGCGACGTTTTCGAACACATCGAGGTCGGTAAACAGCGCGCCCTGCTGAAACAGCACGCCCATGCGCTGGCGCAGGGATCGCAAACTGCGTGCGTCGAGCCGGGCAAGATCAACGCCAAAGGCCTCGATCTTGCCGCCATGCGGCCGAATCTGTCCCGTCGCGGCGCGCAGCACCGTAGTCTTGCCAGAGCCCGAGCCGCCCATGATCGCCACGACCTGGCCGCGCCGGACCTCCATGCTGAAGTCGTGCAGCACGGTGAAGTCCCCATAGCCCAGCGATACGCCTTCAAGGCGCAATACGGTATCGCTTGCGGGACTCAGGGGGGTTGAAGACATCGTGAACCGATTGAACGAGGTGGCAACGGGGCGCGGGCGCCACGGCCAGAGGGTCGAATTGTAGTACTTTGCCCAATAGGGGCTCACGGAGCCCGATGCGCCGTAGGGATTATTCCGGCTTAATGTTGGCCGACTTGATCACCTTGGCCCACTTTTGCCGCTCGGATTCGATGAACTTGCCGAACGCTTCGGGCGTGCCGCCTTCGGCCTGGCTGCCGCTTTCCTTGATCGCGTTGACGACGTCCGGGTCCTTCAGGATCTCATTGAACGCGACATTCAGGCGCGCGATGATCGGCGCGGGCGTTCCCGCCGGGGCGATGATGCCTTGCCAGTTGTACGACTCAAAGCCCGGCACGCCCGATTCCGCCATGGTGGGCACTTCGGGCAGGACTTCGATCCGTTTGGCCGACGTGACCGCGATCGGCCGGATCTTGCCCGCCTTGATCGACGGCATTGCCGCGTAGCCCATCTCGAACATCATCGACAGGTGCCCGGCCATCAGGTCGGTCGAGGCCGGGGCGCCGCCCTTGTAGGGGACGTGCACGATATCGATTTTGGCATCCTCACGGAACATTTCACCCGAAAGGTGGTGCGCGCCGCCGATACCCGACGAGCCGAAGGTCAGCTTGCCCGGTTCCTTCTTTGCCAGGGCGATGAGTTCGACCAGGTTCTTGGCGGGCACCGCGTTCGAGACGCTGAGCACCAGCGGGCTATTCTCGATCAGGATGACCGGCGCGATATCCCTGGATACGTCGTAGGGCATCTTCTCCATCATCGTCGGGTTGACCGCGAGCGGTGCCAGGTGGCCCGACCCGATCGTGTAGCCATCGGGCGTGGCTTTGGCGACGATCGCCGTGCCAATCACCCCGCCCGCGCCGCCCTTGTTTTCGACGACGACGGTCTGGCCGAGCTTGTCGGAGAGCTTGCGCGCCAGGAGCCGCATGCGCGTATCGCCAAATCCGCCTGCCGCGTAGGGAACGATCAGCGTGATGCTCTTGGTCGGCCAGGCGCCGGCGGCCTGCTGCGCGCGGGCCGGGCAAAGGGAGAGCGCCATGACGCCGGCGACGACGCCCGCCACGGCCAAACGGATTGGTTTCATCGGCAACTCCCCTTTAGGACGGATCCCAGAATCTTACCGCTGAACGCCGCGACCTTCACGACGCCGCGCTTTGCCAAAATACCGCTCGCTCAACGCCGATCGCCTGCCGCCAGGCGCTTAGCGCTTACTGCTTACCGCTGACCGCTCACCGCGGGAGAACCGACGATCCCATCAGGAACTGGTCGACCGCGCGCGCGCACTGCCGGCCTTCGCGGATCGCCCAGACCACGAGCGACTGGCCGCGCCGCATATCGCCCGCGCTGAAGACTTTATCCACGCTGCTGCGGTAATCGTCCGTATTGGCACGCGCGTTGCCGCGGGCATCGGCCTCGACGCCGAAGGCCTTGAGCACCTGGTTGACCGGAGCCACGAAGCCCATGGCCAGCAGCACGAGGTCGGCCTTGAGGTCGAACTCGGAGCCCTTGACTTCCTGCATCTTGAGCTGGCCGGAGGCCTCGTCCTTGATCCACTCGACGCGCGCGGCGACAAGCTTTTCGACCTTGCCGTTCTTGCCCTCGAGCGACTTGGTGGTGATCGCCCAGTCGCGGTTCGCGCCTTCTTCGTGCGAGGACGAGGTGCGCAGCCGCAGCGGCCAGTAGGGCCAGGTCATTGGCTTGTCTTCTTCTTCCGGAGGGCGCGGCATCAGTTCGATCTGGGTCACCGATTTGGCGCCGTGCCGGTTGCTTGTGCCCACGCAATCCGATCCGGTATCGCCCCCGCCGATCACCACGACGTGCTTGCCCCTGGCCAGAACCTGGCCTTCGATCTTGTCGCCCGCGTTGACCTTGTTTTGCGGGCGCAGGAAATCCATCGCGTACATCACGCCGTCGAGCTCTCGCCCGGTCACCGGCAGGTCGCGCGGCATTTCCGAACCGCCCGACAGCACGATGGCGTCGAATTCCTTATCCAGCGCCTCTGGCGTCTTGATGGTGAGGTCGTGGGAGGGTGCGTTTTCGGCGTCGCCGATATAGTGCGACGGCTTGAACGTGACGCCCTCGCCCTGCATCTGTTCGATGCGGCGGTCGATCAGGATCTTCTCGAGCTTGAAATCCGGGATGCCATAGCGCAGCAGCCCGCCGATGCGATCGTTCTTCTCGAACACGGTCACGTTGTGGCCGGCGCGCGCCAGCTGTTGCGCACAGGCAAGGCCTGCCGGGCCGGAGCCCACGACGGCGATCTTCTTGCCTGTCTTGTGCGTGGGCGGCTGCGGCGTGACCCAGCCTTCGGCCCACGCACGGTCGATGATCGCGTGCTCGATCGACTTGATGCCCACCGCATCGTTGTTGATGTTCAGCGTGCAGGCGGCCTCGCAGGGCGCGGGGCAGATGCGGCCGGTGAACTCGGGGAAGTTGTTGGTCGAGTGCAGCACGTCAATCGCCGCGCGCCAGTTCTGGCGGTAGACCAGGTCGTTCCAGTCGGGAATGACGTTGTTGACCGGGCAGCCGTTGTTGCAGAACGGGATGCCGCAATCCATGCAGCGCGCGGCTTGCTTGCCGGCCTGCTCGTCAGACAGGTGCACGACGAATTCGCGCCAGTGCTTGAGCCTTCCGGTGGGTGCCTCGTAGGCCTCCGAGAGACGCTCGACTTCAAGAAATCCAGTAATTTTGCCCATGATGTGGTTCCTCAGGCGGCAACAGATTGCGGGTTGGCGGCACGATACATCTCGATGAGCGCGCGCTTGTAGTCGACCGGCATGATCTTGACGAACTTGCCCCGCGCGCTTTCCCAGTCGCTCACGAGATCGCGGGCGCGGAAGCTGCCGGTGTGACGGAAGTGGTTTTCGACCAGGCGACGCAGGATGACCTCATCGGCTTCGCGCGGGCCGCCCCGGGCCTGGCTGCACCAGATTTCGATGCTCTGCGACTTTTCCTGCTCTTTGGCGGGCAGGACAGGCTCGATCTCGACCATCGCGAGGTTGCAGCGATCGGCGAAGGTCTTTTCCGGATCCCAGACATAAGCCACGCCGCCCGACATGCCGGCCGCGAAGTTGCGGCCCGTATTGCCCAGCACGACAACCGTGCCGCCCGTCATGTATTCGCAGCCATGGTCGCCCGTGCCTTCGACGACGGCAGCCGCGCCCGAGTTGCGCACCCCAAAGCGCTCGCCCGCGACGCCGTTGAAGTAGGCTTCGCCGGCAGTGGCGCCATACAGCACCGTGTTGCCCACGATGATGTGGTCGGGTCCGAAGCCGCGGAAGTCGTTGGGGCAGCGCACGATGATGCGCCCGCCCGACAGGCCCTTGCCGACGTAGTCATTGCCTTCGCCCACCAGGTCCAGCGTGATGCCGTGCACAAGGAACGCGCCGAAGCTCTGCCCCGCCACGCCGTTGCACTGGATGTGGATGGTGTCGTCCGGCAGGCCCTCGTCGCCATAGCGCGTGGCAATGCGGCCCGAGAGCATCGCGCCGATCGTGCGGTTGCGGTTGCGCACCGGTACGATGAACGAGACACTTTCACCGCGCTCGATCGCGGGCTGGCAGCGCTCGATCAGCTGGTGATCCAGCGCGACATCGAGACCGTGGTCCTGCACTTCGGTCTGGCGGCGCGGGCTTTGGGCGGGCGACAGATAGAACACGCGGGTGAAATCCAGGCCCTGCGCCTTCCAGTGCTCGATACCGGCGCGGGTGTCGAGCAGCTCGACGCGCCCGACCATTTCGTCGAACGTGCGGATGCCGAGCTGGGCCATGATCTCGCGGACTTCTTCGGCGACGAAGAAGAAGTAGTTCACGATGTGCTCGGGCTTGCCCTGGAACTTCTTGCGCAGCACCGGATCCTGCGTGGCGACGCCCACCGGGCAGGTATTGAGGTGGCACTTGCGCATCATGATGCAGCCTTCGACGACCAGCGGCGCCGTGGCGAAGCCGAACTCGTCGGCACCGAGCAGCGCGCCGATGACGACATCGCGCCCGGTCTTCATCTGGCCGTCGGCCTGCACGCGGATGCGGCTGCGCAGGCGGTTGAGCATCAGCGTCTGCTGGGTTTCGGCCAGGCCCAGCTCCCAGGGCGTGCCGGCATGCTTGATCGACGAGATCGGCGAGGCGCCGGTGCCGCCGTCATGGCCGGATATCGTGACGTGGTCGGCCTTGGCTTTGGCCACGCCTGCGGCCACCGTGCCCACGCCGACTTCCGACACCAGCTTGACCGAGATCGACGCACGGTCGTTGACGTTCTTCAGGTCGTGGATCAGCTGGGCCAGATCCTCGATCGAGTAGATGTCATGGTGGGGCGGGGGCGAAATCAGCCCGACGCCCGGCACCGAGCAGCGCAGCTTGGCGATGTACTCGGAGACCTTGTGGCCGGGCAGCTGGCCGCCCTCGCCGGGCTTGGCGCCCTGGGCCATCTTGATCTGGATCTGGTCGGCGCTCGAGAGGTATTCGGCGCTCACGCCGAAACGGCCCGAAGCCACCTGCTTGATGCGCGAGCGCATGGAGTCGCCCGCCTGTAGCGGCACATCGGCTTCGATGCGCTCGGCGCCGAGCTCGGAGGCGAGCGTCGCGCCCGCCTTGATGCCGCTCTTGCCGGTGCGCAGCTCGTTGCGGTAGCGCAGCTCATCCTCGCCGCCTTCACCGGTGTTGGATTTGCCGCCGATTCGGTTCATGGCGACTGCCAGCACCGAGTGGGCTTCGGTCGAGATTGAGCCCAGCGACATCGCGCCGGTCGCAAAGCGCTTGACGATTTCCTTTGCCGACTCGACTTCCTCGAGCGGTATCGCACGCGCGGGATCCACCTTGAACTCGAACAGACCGCGCAGCGTCATGTGGCGCTTGCTCTGGTCGTTGATGAGCTGGGCGTATTCCTTGTACGTGCGGTAGTTGTTGGCCTTGGTCGCGTGCTGCAGCTTGGCGATCGAATCCGGCGTCCACATGTGCTCTTCGCCGCGGATGCGGAAGGCGTATTCGCCGCCCGCGTCGAGCGCGTTGGCCAGCACCGGGTCTTCGCCGAACGCGGCCGTGTGCGTGCGCAGGGCTTCCTCGGCCACTTCAAAAATGCCGATGCCCTCGATCGTGCTCGAGGTGCCGCTGAAGTACTTGTTGATGAGATCGGTACGCAGTCCGACGGCCTCGAAAATCTGTGCGCCGCAGTACGACATGTAGGTCGAGATGCCCATCTTGGACATCACCTTGTTCAGGCCCTTGCCGATCGCCTTGATGAAGTTCTTGACGGCCTTTTCGGGGTGGGCAGACATCGCCTCCAGCGCTTCGATCGCGAGATACGGGTGGATGGCTTCGGCGCCGTAGCCGCCGAGCAGGGCGAAGTGATGCACTTCGCGTGCCGAGCCCGTCTCGATCACCAGGCCAGTCTTGGTGCGCAGGCCTTCGCGGATCAGGTGCTGGTGGATCGCGGAAGTCGCGAGCAGCGCCGGGATCGCAACACGGCTGCTGTCGACCTTGCGGTCGCTCAGCACCAGCACGTTAAAGCCGCTGTTGACGGCGTCGACGGCGCGCGCGCAGAGCGCGGCGACGCGGGCTTCGATGCCGTCCGGGCCCCAGGCCACCGGGTAGGTGATGTCGAGCTCGTAGCTGCGGAACTTGTCGTTCGTCGCCAGCGCGATGCCGCGGATGAGGGCCATTTCCGGGCCATCGAGCACGGGCTGGGTGACTTCAAGGCGCAGCGGCGGGTTGATGTTGTTGATGTCGAGCAGGTTGGGCTTGGGGCCGATGAACGACACCAGCGACATGACCATTTGCTCGCGGATCGGATCGATCGGCGGGTTGGTCACCTGCGCAAAGAGCTGGCGGAAGTAGTTGTAGAAAGGCTTTGAGCGATTCGACAGGATGGCCAGCGGCGTATCGTTGCCCATCGAGCCGATGGACTCCTCGCCCGTGGTGGCCATGACCTCGAGGATGAACTTGTAGTCTTCCTGCGTCCAGCCGAAGGCCTGCTGGCGATCGAGCAGCGAGACGGCCGAGCGGTTGGCGCTGACGGCGGCATCCGAGGGCGCGGGCAGCGAATCGAGCTTCACGCGCAGGCGCTCGATCCACTGGCGATAGGGGTGCGCATTGGAAAGTTGTGACTTGATCTCGGCATCGTCGATGATGCGACCCTGCTCAAGATCGATCAGCAGCATCTTGCCCGGCTGCAGGCGCCATTTCTTGACGATGCGGCTTTCCGGGATGGGCAGCGTACCGGCTTCGGAGGCCATGATCACCATGTCGTCGTCGGTGATCAGGTAGCGGGCGGGGCGCAGGCCGTTGCGATCGAGCGTGGCGCCGACCTGGCGGCCGTCGGTGAACGCGATCGCGGCGGGGCCGTCCCACGGCTCCATCATGGCGGCGTGGTATTCATAGAAGGCCCGGCGGCTGGCGTCCATGTGCGTGTGCTGCTCCCAGGCTTCGGGAATCATCATCATCATGGCGTGCGCGGGGGTGTAGCCCGACATCACGAGCAGCTCAAGGCAGTTGTCGAACGTGGCGGTGTCGGACTGGCCCTGATAGACGATCGGGTAGAGCTTTTTCAGATCGTCGCCGAGCACCGCGGATTGCATCATGCCTTCGCGGGCGCGCAGCCAGTTGAAGTTGCCCTTGACGGTGTTGATCTCGCCGTTGTGCGCAATCATCCGGTAGGGGTGGGCGAGCGGCCAGGCGGGGAAGGTGTTCGTCGAGAAGCGCTGGTGCACCAGGGCGACCGCGGAAATCGTGCGCGGATCCGCTAAGTCGAAGTAATAGCGGCCCACCTGGTCGGCGAGCAGCAGGCCCTTGTAGACCACTGTGCGCACCGAGGCGGAAGGCACGAAATACTCTTTGCAATGCTTCAGGCCCATCGCCTGGATGGCGTGGCTTGCGGCCTTGCGGATGACGTAGAGCTTGCGCTCAAGCGCATCGGGCACCATGACATCGGCACCGCGGCCGATGAAGAGCTGGCGGATCACGGGCTCGACCGCGCGCACGGCGGGCGACATTGGCATCGTGGTGTCCACGGGGACATCGCGCCAGCCGAGCACGACCTGGCCCTCGGCGCGCACGGCGCGCTCGAGCTCTTGCTCACAGGCCAGGCGCGAGGCGATTTCCTTGGGCAGGAAGACCATGGCCACGCCATACTCGCCCGGATCGGGCAGCGTGACACCCTGTTTTGCCATTTCTTCGCGGTAGAACGTATCGGGGATCTGGATCAGGATGCCCGCGCCGTCACCCATGAGCTTGTCGGCGCCGACCGCGCCGCGATGGTCGAGGTTTTCAAGGATCTTGAGGCCCTGCTCGATGATCGAGTGGCTTCGATGGCCCTTGATGTGGGCCACAAAACCCACGCCGCACGCATCGTGTTCATTCGTCGGCGAATAGAGCCCCTGGGCCTCGGGGAGGCCGGGGGCGGGCGTTTGGTCATCCCGGGAAGAAACGGCGGGATGAAAATGCAAGGGGTGGGTTGACATGGCGTGCTCCGGGGCCACTGCGGCTATGTTGCAGTGCGAGAACGAGAAGATACGCCTGAAAATGCTGTGTTGCAAGAAATTAAAATAGGGTGCGTCCCTATTTTAATTTGCACCAACTTGATGCCAAAATTAATAGGGGACGCATCATTGTGGTGCCGCCTCGGGCTTCACTTTGCGCGGGCGACCCCTTGTTCCGGGCGTGAGCCGGCGGCTTGCTGCCCCGGCAATGCCTTGGATAAACGCTTCGTCGCCAAGCGCCCCCTGCCCGCGCAGCGCAGCGGCAATCCGCTGGTCGGAGGATGGCGGATTACCGTCGAGCAGAATCTGCCGGTAGACCGCTTGCCTGTCGAAGGGCGTATTGCCGCAAGCCCAGTAATCGACGTGTGGCGCAAGCCAGGCCGGCTGCACGGCAAGCCCGCCCGTGTGGGCCTGCGCCGAAGACCAGGGCCAGCCGTCGGGTTCCTCCACGAGCCCCTCGCGTAGCGGCATGCGCTCGAGCCAGACGAGCGCGGGCAAGACCCAGGCGCCGGGCTGCAGCAGCGTCGAGCGATATCGGTGGGCGAAGACGCTGCCATGCCGGGTCGAGGAGGCCAGGTTGCGCCCGAGCGACTGGATCACGCGCGAGACGCCGACGGCGTTGGCCGGGGTTGCGAGCAGCCCGATGCCGGCGACCGTCAGGCTCCAGCCTTGCAGCGCGATTTCATGGGTGCGGGCGGCCTCGGCGAGCCAGCGGGTGAGGTTGCGGTAGCACGCGGAATCGAGGCTCGCGCTGACGGCAGGAAGAAAATCCGCCATCGCCAATTGAGTGACGCCGGGTGCGTAGAGCCTGGGGAGCCGGGCCATGGGCGCGCCTCGGGTTGCCCCTCAGGGCTTGCTCAGGCGGTAGAACAGGTTCGGGGCGCTGACGATAAAGATCGTGCCCGCGTCGTCGGTGGCGAGACCTTCGGGCTTGGGCATGGGCTTGCCACCCTTGGGCGAGAGCGAGAGCATGCCCCGGCCTTCGCCGCTATCGCCGTCGAGTTGCACGATCATCTGCGATTCTTCGCTCAGCAGAAACACCCGGCCGGTTTCCGGATCGACCTCGACCGAGGAGAGATCCGTGGCGAAGGGGATATCGTCGAGCCAGTTGCTGATGTTATCGATGCGCAGCCCGCGCGATTCCGGAGACTGAAGATAACTTAGCCCGCTGATGCGGTAGAGCGCCCGCGGGCTGTGCTCTTTGGCGACGTAGAGGCGATCGCGCTTGAGGTCGTAGCCCAGGCCCTGGAACCCGAAGTTGGCATTCTCGCTATCGCCGAACCGCAGCACCAGCGCGAACGCCTTGGTGACATCGATCTGCTGGGGCGTCGCCGGGATCTCGGTCAGGACAATGCGGTTGCGCTTGCCGTTGACAATGGCGACCCGGTTGCCGCCGAACCACGCGATACCGTCCGCGTCGGAAATGCCCTTGAGCGGGTACGTGCCAAGTACCTGGCCGTCGATGGACATGCCCACGAGCGTGGCCGGGTTGTTCAGCACGGCCCAGAGTTTCTTTTGCAGGGGGTCGTAGGCAAGCCCCGCGAAGTTGCCCTCAAGGCCCTCGACAATCGTGGGCGCGCCGGGTGCCGCGTAGCCGGTCAGCGTGTTGCCGCCGTTGGCCTCGATCTTCTGCTCCCACAGGGCCTGCTTGGCCGCGAGCCCGGAAATCCACCGGTAGGCGACCTGCTCGGCGTGGTAATAGCGCACGCCGATGTACGTCGCCCAGCCGACCGCGATGACCAGCAGACACGCGAGCAGTATTTTGGAGAGAAACTTGACTAAGTCGGACATTCCCGAATCCAGGGTGAAGCGGCACGGCTAGCGCCGTCCTCAGGAGTCCCCCGAGATTAACACCCCGAGCAGAATTGCGGAACTTTCGCCCCACATTACCGTCTTATTAGCACTCGGTGCGTGAGAGTGCTAAGATTATCTGGCCGTCGCACCGGAGAACAGGAGCGACACGCTTTTATGACAGGTACTACCGCCTTGACACTGCAACACAGCCAGATGGCCCACGCGATCGCCAACCCCGGCGCGCTCGGAACCATTGACGCCTACATTTCGACGGTCAACCGTCTTCCCGTGCTCACAGCAGAGCGCGAGGTTGAGCTTGCCCGCAGTTTGCGCGATGACAACAACCTGGACGCCGCGCGCGAGCTGGTTTTATCCCATTTGCGTCTGGTCGTCTCGGTTGCGCGTCAGTATCTTGGCTACGGCCTGCCCCACGCGGATCTCATCCAGGAAGGCAACGTCGGCCTGATGAAGGCTGTCAAGCGCTTCGACCCGGAGCGCGGCGTGCGGCTGGTGTCCTTCGCGGTGCACTGGATCAAGTCCGAGATCCACGAATACATCGTGCGCAACTGGCGCCTGGTCAAGGTGGCCACCACCAAAGCCCAGCGCAAGCTGTTCTTCAACCTGCGCAGCATGCGGCCCGACGGCCACACGCTCGATGGCGCGCAGGTCGATGACATCGCCGGCAAGCTTAACGTGCGAACCGAAGACGTGCGCGAGATGGAAGTGCGCATGTCGGGCCGCGAGCTGTCGCTCGAAAACCAGGATGACGACGACGAGCACTTCGCGCCGATCGCTTACCTATCCGATGACGGCAAGGCCGATCCGACCCAGGTGCTTGAGCGCCGTGCGGTCGATGTGATGCAGGGCGAAGGCCTTTCGCAGGCGCTCGAAGCGCTCGATCCGCGTTCGCGGCGCATCGTGCAGGCGCGCTGGCTGCAGGATGACGGCGGCGTCACGCTGCACGAACTGGCTGAGGAATTCGGCGTTTCGGCCGAGCGCATCCGCCAGATCGAAGTCGCCGCCATGAAAAAGATGCGCGCGGCGCTGACAGCCTGATTCTGCTCGACCCGGTTCGCACACGGATCTGATCGCCCGAGCGGGCAGATTACGGCACTGCCGCTTAATCGCCCGCGCAGTTGCGCAGCAGATCCTCGGTGATCACGATCGTCGCTTCGACGGTAAACGCGCCTTCCTGCAGCATGCGCAGCACCTCTGCGGGCGCCAGGCACCTGATCTCCATGACTTCCCCATCCCGGTTTTTCGGGATCACGTGCGGCGCGAGCACACATTCGCATGTCAGCACGTCCTCGGCCTGATAGCCTTCCGGAATCCGGCGGCGCATGCGGGTGACCTGGTGCAGCGCATTGCGCGGCGCGATATCCTGCGGATCGAGCCCTGCTTCTTCATCGCACTCGCGCACAAGCGCCAGTTGCTCCGGTTCGCCTGCCCCGATCAGCCCGCCGACCAGCGTATCCCACCTGCCCGGGTCCGTCGCTTTCGTCAGCGCCCGTCGTGCAACCCACAGCCTGCCGTCCGTTGACCAGCCGTTCAGGTGAACGGCCCGGGTCACCAGGCCGAGCGGGCGCATGACGCCGCGTTCGATCGCGGCTACCCGCACGGGCGGATCGCCCGCGTCTGTCCAGACATCCAGAAGTTCGTTTCGCCATCCGGGGGTGTGGCCGGCCGCGCGCAGCGTTTCAGCAATCGTCGCCAATAGAGCATCAAGCCCGGCGCCCGGCGCCAGGCTGCGCCCGATGTGCGCCTGCGTGTCGTCGAGCTCGACGCCTGTGGTGTTTTTGAGGGTGTCAGCGATAGGAGGAAACAACCAGCCACAGCGATATCCGGCAATCGACAGAGGCAGAGATCCGTCGTGCGGCGTCTGGTTCGCGCGCTCGAGATAGGCTTGCAACAAGGCTTTCAGGTCACTGCGGGGCAGTAACGGTGCGCGCGGGGGCATGGCGTGTTGCTCGGGGCTGACGGGGAAGGAATTGTAGTTTAGCAATTACCGTACTTGCCGCTATAATCCGCCGGTTCCATTGTGATTCGAGTTGAATCGCGGCTCTTTTTTGGCCTCGATTCAGTCGTCCATTAATTGTGCGCCGGATACGCTGAGGTCGACCAAAGTCGTCGTCGCAGCGCGAAGGGTGCGACGTGTTTCGAGGTCAGCATGAAGAAGTTGAGCGGGTTGCCGGGCGTCTGTGCCATGCTTTTCGCAGGCATTGCAAGCGCACAGGTCAAGGACATGCCGGGTGGCCCTCGAGTCAACCAGCTTAACCTACCCGAAGGCGTCAGTCAGATCGCCCGTGACGTGGTCTGGCTGCATTGGTTGATGTTAATCATCTGCCTGGTGATTTTCGTCGCCGTCTTCGGGGTCATGTTCTATTCGATCTGGGCTCACCGCAAATCGCGCGGCGCCAAGCCCGCCGATTTTCATGAAAGCGTCGTCGTCGAAATCGCCTGGACAGTCGTCCCCTTCCTGATCGTGATCGGCATGGCGCTTCCCGCCACGCGCACCGTGGTGGCGATGAAAGACACCAGCGGCGCCGACCTCACCATCAAGGCGGTCGGCTACCAGTGGAAGTGGGGCTACGAGTACGTTGACGGCCAGGCCGCCGGCGTCAAAATCCTCTCGACCCTCTCGACCCCGCGCGCCCAGATCGAAAACAAGGAGCCCAAGGGCCCCTTCTATTTGATGGAAGTCGACCATCCCCTGGTCGTTCCCGTCGGCAAGAAGATCCGTGTCGCCGTCACCGCTGGCGACGTGATCCACTCCTGGATGGTGCCCGAACTCGGCGTCAAGCAGGACGGTATCCCTGGCTTCATTCGCAATACCTGGTTCCGCGCCGACAAGATCGGCGAATACCGCGGCCAGTGCAGCGAGCTCTGCGGCAAGGATCACGCCTTCATGCCGATCGTCGTCAAGGTCGTGTCGGAAGAAGATTACGCAAAGTGGGCCGCCGAGCAGAAAAAGCTGCTCGCCGCCGCAGCCGACGATCCCTCAAAGGAATACACGAAGGAAGAGCTCGTGTCGCGCGGCGAGAAGGTCTATGCCGCCAACTGCGTGGCGTGCCACCAGGGCAGCGGCAAGGGCGTGCAGGGCGCGTTCCCCGCGCTCGACGGCAGCGCCATCGTGAAGGGCCCGGCCGCAGGCCAGATCGCCATCGTGCTCAACGGCAAGGCCGGCACGGCGATGCTGCCGTTCGGCAAGCAGCTCAACGATGTCGAGATCGCGTCTGTCATCACCTACACCCGCAATGCGTGGGATAACGCCGGCAAGGGTCAGGATCCGATCGTCCAGCCGGCCGCCGTGAAGGCTGCCCACTAAGGTTGCGATCGACGCAAAAGCATCACGAAAGCGCACCACGCAAACGGTTTTTACCAATTTTTAAAGATTCTCTGACGATCCTGCCACCGGCGGGATCGCAGACAAAGCAGGATAGGAGTCCAGAATGAGCAGCGTTACTGCAGATCACGTCTCCGGCCACGGCCACGCGCACGATCATGATGACCACGAGCACCATGGGCCGATGCACGGCTGGCGCCGGTGGCTCTTCGCGACGAACCACAAGGACATCGGCACGATGTACCTCGTGTTCGCCCTGATCATGCTGTTCGAAGGCGGCACCCTCGCGCTGTTGCTGCGCACGGAGCTCTTCCAGCCGGGCCTGCAGTTCTTCAGCCCCGAGTTGTTTAACCAGTTCACCACGATGCACGGCCTGATCATGGTGTTCGGCGCGATCATGCCCGCCTTCGTGGGCTTTGCGAACTGGCTGGTGCCGCTGCAGATCGGTGCCTCGGACATGGCCTTCGCGCGCATGAACAACTTCAGCTTCTGGCTGCTGCCGGTTGCCGCCACGCTGCTGACGACGTCGTTCTTCGTTCCTGGCGGCGCCACCGCCGCGGGCTGGACCCTGTACGCGCCGCTGACCGCGCAAATGGGCCCCGGCATGGATCTGGCGATCTTCGCGGTGCACCTGATGGGCGCCTCGTCGATCATGGGCGCGATCAACATCGTCGTCACCATCCTGAACATGCGCGCGCCCGGCATGACGCTGATGAAGATGCCACTGTTCTGCTGGACGTGGCTCATCACCGCCTACCTGCTGATCGCCGTGATGCCGGTGCTGGCCGCCGCCATCACCATGGTGCTGACCGACCGCCACTTCGGCACGGGCTTCTTCAACGCCGCCGCAGGCGGTGACCCTGTCCTCTACCAGCACATCTTCTGGTTCTTCGGTCACCCCGAGGTCTACATCATGATCCTGCCGGCCTTTGGCATCGTTTCTGCCATCGTGCCCGCGTTCGCGCGCAAGCGTCTGTTCGGCTACGCCTCGATGGTGTACGCCACGGCCTCGATCGCCATCCTGTCGTTCATCGTGTGGGCGCACCACATGTTCGCGACCGGCATGCCGGTCACCGCGCAGCTGTACTTCATGTACGCGACGATGCTGATCTCGATCCCGACCGGCGTGAAGGTGTTCAACTGGGTCGCCACGATGTGGCGCGGCTCGATGACATTCGAGACCCCGATGCTGTTCGCCGTGGGCTTCATCTTCGTGTTCACGATCGGTGGCTTCACCGGCCTGATCCTGTCGATGGCCCCGATCGATATCCAGGTGCACGATACCTATTACGTGGTCGCCCACTTCCACTACGTTCTGGTGGCAGGCTCGCTCTTTGCGCTCTTCGCCGGCACCTACTACTGGTTGCCCAAGTGGACTGGCTATATGTATAACGAGACGCTTGGCAAGTGGCACTTCTGGCTGAGCATGATCACGTTCAACATCACGTTCTTCCCGATGCACTTCATGGGCCTGGCCGGCATGCCGCGTCGCTATGCCGACTACGCCGCGCAGTTCACCGATTTCCACCAGGTCGCCACGATCGGCGCCTTCGGTTTCGGGCTCTCGCAACTGCTGTTCGTCTACATCATCCTGCAATGCGTCAAGGGCAAGGGCGAGCGCGCCGCGGCCAAGCCGTGGGAAGGCGCCGAAGGCCTGGAGTGGACAATCCCCTCGCCGGCGCCGTTCCACACGTTCGTGACGCCCCCGCACGTCGATTAAGGATCACGATGACCCCAGAGCAACAACGCAAAAACAGGCGCACCGGATTTTTTTTCCTGGCCGTGGTGGTTGTGTTTTTTGCCTGGTTCATCGTCAAGCAGGTTTATGCGTAGTGTCCTGACACAGCTGGATTGGGCAGGTAAAGAAGGATGAGTCAGGATCTGAAGGAGCTGTCCCGGCGCAAGCTGAATTTCTTCCAGACACTCAAGGCGATTTCCTGGGCGATGTTTGGCATCAGGAAGGGTTCGGGGTATCAGGAAGACATGGCAAAGCTCAACCCGGTGCATGTCGTGCTGGCGGGCCTGCTGGCGGGGCTGATGTTTGTGGTGGGGCTGATCATGATCGTCCGTTGGGCGGTTTCCAGCCTGAGTTAAGACAAGCGGTTAACTATCTGTAGCACGGAGAACAAAATGAGTGCATCCCACTCGGTCCACACCAAAGAGGCACCTTACTATTATGTGCCCGACAGTTCCCCCCACCCGGCGCGCGCGAGTGTCTCCCTGCTCGTCACCATGCTGGGTGCGGCGTCGTGGGTCAACGGAATTGAGCTCGGCAAATGGGCCGTCCTTGTCGGCATCCTGAGCCTGATTACCGTCCTGTACTTCTGGTTTGGCGATGCCATTTCGGAAGAAGAAGCCGGCCTGAACAGCAAGCGCGTCGATGTCTCGTACCGCTGGAGCATGTCCTGGTTCATCTTCTCCGAAGTCATGTTTTTCGCGGCGTTCTTCGGCGCGCTCTGGTATGTGCGCACCGTGACCACGCC
This sequence comes from uncultured beta proteobacterium, assembly GCA_903894155.1. Classification (GTDB taxonomy): domain Bacteria; phylum Pseudomonadota; class Gammaproteobacteria; order Burkholderiales; family Burkholderiaceae_B; genus Zwartia. The sequence goes on from CAITPF010000315.1 coordinate 26,944, forward strand.
GTGGCTTGGCGATCTCGATCACCGCCTGCTGCTCTGGCCGAACTTCGTCCCCACCTGGCCCAACCTCGGCCCGGCAGGCGTCGTTCCAGCCTTCCAGACGATGAGCCCTTTCTGGCTGCCCACGATCAACACTGCGCTGCTGCTCTCCTCGGGCGTCACGCTCACGATCTCGCACCATGCGCTGCGCGAAAACCATCGCGGCAAATCCGAATTCTGGCTCTTTTTGACGATTGTGCTGGGCGCGACCTTCGTGGTCTGCCAGGCTTTCGAGTACTACCATGCCTACCACGAGCTGAACCTGAAGTTCACCTCCGGCGCCTACGGCTCGCTCTTCTTCATGCTCACCGGCTTTCACGGCTTTCACGTGATCATGGGCGCGACGATGCTGACCGTGATGCTGATCCGCATGCTCAAGGGCCACTTCACCGCGAACAACCACTTCGGCTTCGAAGGCGCCGCCTGGTACTGGCACTTCGTTGACGTTGTGTGGCTTGGTCTTTATATCTTCGTGTACTGGATGTAATCAGCCACCGGCAAGCATTGCCAACTCAATGAGTTGCATTCAAAAGGCCCAAGAGGACATCTTCTTGGGCCTTTCGCTTGGTGAGGGCCGAAATTTCAACTGATCAATTTTCGACGAGCAAGAAGGCGAGCAAGAAGGCGACGGGCCGAGTGGCGAGTGAAATGCTGGAAATGGCGACGTTGCTAAGCAATCACGGGCTTCTGTCGAAAAAGGATATGGCGGAGTTGAAGGCTATTTGCGAGTCGCCCCGGGTGAGCAAGGCGCCAGCAAAGCCGTGACGCCAGATTGCAGTTAGGTCCACAACGAAATAAAATGGACCTAACAAAGAGGGGAAGGCATGCCAAACTGGTTCAATGACGCGAGCCTCGCGACGCAAACCGCATATGCCCAACTTTTTCAAACCGCGCTGGAAGTTCAATCAAGAAAGTTGATTGCGGACTTGAGCGGGAATTTTCTCTCAAAAAAAATTCGCGGGAAGACGTATTGGTATTACCGCTATAGCGCAGCAAAAGATAACCGCGTTCAAGTGTATCTGGGACCAAATTCGCCAGCGATTCAGGCATTAATTGCGAAAAAACAAAGCGAGAGTTCGCTTGCTGTCGCTGTCGCTTTACGGCGGCAACTGAAAATTGCAGTGGCCGCGGGCGCGTGCGTGACACCCTCCGCGCAACTCAAACCGATTCGCCGCCTGGCAGAGTATGGCTTTTTTCAAGCGGGTGGCGTGCTTGTCGGATCCCAAGCCTTTTCAGCGTATTCAAATATGCTTGGGATTCAATGGGCAAATGAGAATACCCACAAAACGCTGGATGTTGATTTTGCGCACGCAGGGGACAACCTCAGCCTGGCAATTGACCCGTCATTCAAGATCAACACAACGACGGCGATTCAATCCCTGGAAGAGGGATTTCTGCCAAGGGCATCGGACACTGGCAGGAGCGGGTCTTGGGCACATCCAACAGATCCCGACTTCATCATTGATTTTTTGACGCCTAAGTCTTCGGTTGATGATGCGCCTTTTGAGAGCGAACAACTGGGCATCGCTCTGCAACCTTTGAAATTCATGGAATTTTCGCTGGAACATATCCAGCAAGCGATCTTGTTCAATGCCACGGATACCGCGATCGTCAACGTGCCGGATCCTTCAAGGTATGCGGTTCATAAACTGATTGTGTATGTTGAACGACTGTCTTCAAACTCCGTCAAGGCACACAAGGATCTGGTTCAGGCAGCCGCATTGATTGCAGTTTTGAAGCGCGATCGGCCCGACGACCTTTTTGACTGCTTTGCCGACGCGTTGGGACGAGGGCCCGGATGGAAGAAGCGTGTGGATCAGGGCCTTCGCGCGCTGGAATCCAAGCATGCCGATCTGGATTTGAAGTCCTGGTTAATCGTGATGCAGCAGCAAAGTGACAAAGAAAACCTGGGTGACGATGACTCGACCGTTCAAGATGAATAGGCGTACAGCGTAAGTTCACCGCCCGGATGAAAATCAGTCAATGCATGCAGACAAGAATTTGCGATTCCCCAAATCTACTTGTCATGCGACGCCCTGGCTTTCTGAATCTGTTCCTTGATCGCTTCCATGCTCACGTTCGCGCCCTTTTGCATGGGCGGGAACTCGATTGCCGTCTGAGCGAGCTTTTCAATGTGCTGCAGCACGAACTCGAATCGCCAGATCTCATTCCAGAACCAGTCGTAAAACGCCAGTGAACCATTTGCCCCTGCGGGCATACCCATGCGCTCGAAGGGATCGAGACGCAAATTGGTCAGGATCGGCCAATCCACCCGGACGGTGCTTCCCAGCCAGCCGTTCGGTTGATCGGTGAAGCGGTATTTGTAATCGTCAATCCGTACCGCTGAAAGCGTGCTTTCAGTGAAGTAAAAAATTTCATGGCGCGCTGACGGCCCCTTGCCCGTGATCACTGCGGTCTGATCATAGCCATCAAGGTGTACCTTGAATGTCTTGTCGTCTACTTTCTTGCCGCTCAGCAGTTCGTTCGTAATGTTCGGGTTACCCGCCGCAGTGACTATCGTTGGGAACCAGTCCATGCCCGAAATGATTGCATTTTCGACCTTGCCAGCAGAAACCTTGCCCGGCCAGCGCAAGATGGCCGGAGCGCGAAAACCGCCCTCCAGTGCCGACCCTTTACCACCCGCAAACGGGGTGTTGCCGCCGTCAGGCCAGGTGAAGTTCATCGCGCCGTTATCTGTCGTGAACAAGACGATGGTGTTGTCATCAACGCCCATTGCTTTGAGCTTATCCATCACCTTGCCGACGTCGTCGTCGAGTTGCGCCATTCCCGCTTCCTGCTTGGACCATCCGTTTTCGGAATTACGCATTGCCTCGTATTTATCCGAAAGGTGTGTGATCTTGTGCATTCTCGTAGGATTGAGCCACAGAAAAAATGGCTTCCCCTCGTTCTTCGCCTTCTCGATGAAGGTCAGGGCTTTGTCCCGAATTTCGTCGTCAACAGTCTCCATGCGCTTGGGGTAGAGCTCCCCTGCATCTTCTATTTTCTGTTTTCCGACCTTACCCCATCGAGGCATCACGGTCGGGTCATCGGTGGTGGTCGCCCAACTGTGCAGCATGTTGCGGGGCCCGATCGTATCCTTCAGGTTTTGCGGATAATTACGATGCGACGGATCTTCCATCGCGTTCAGGTGATAGAGATACCCAAAAAACTCGTCGAAACCATGCACGGTCGGCAGAAACTCATTGCGGTCGCCGAGATGGTTCTTTCCAAACTGGCCCGTGGCATAGCCCATGGACTTAAGTACATCCGCCAGGGTCGGGGCAGCCGCTGGAAGCCCAATGGGCGAACCCGCCTGGCCGACAGTCGTCATCCCGGTGCGGATTGGAAGTTGCCCGGTAATGAAGTTCGCCCGCCCTGCCGTTGAACTGGCCTCGGCGTAGTAATCGGTGAACCGCATTCCTTCACTGGCAAGTTTGTCAAGGTTGGGGGTTTTGCCCGCCATGACTCCCTGATGATAGGCGCCAATGTTGAACCAGCCAATGTCGTCACCCATGATCACGACAACGTTGGGTTGCTTTGTTTGCCCTTGCGCCAATGATGGCAACGCCGCCATATTGCCAAATCCGATCGCGCCAATCATGGTGCAAATCAATCGCTTTTTATAGTTCATTTATCACTCATTTTGTTCGGCGGTCGGTGGTCAAACTGCGCATACCTTAAGAACGCCGATACGCGTTCAGATCCATTGCCACAGTTGATGCACGGTATCATGGACACGCACTTTCAAGCCACATGTTCACCGAGTGAACACATGGTCGCTCAAGAACTGTGACTAATATCACGACAACAGACCGTATCGATCTATGACCACTGGCAAGACAGCCTTGACGTCTATCCCTGCGCTAAATCTGCCCGTGCTCCCCAACGGAAGGCACTATCGATTTCACGCAATGGTCAAGCCAAGTGGAAGCGAGTGCAACATCGACTGTGAATACTGCTTTTACCTGCACAAAGCCGATCTCTTAAAGCATCCGTCCGGATCCCGGATGTCGGAGGAGACACTCGAGTTGCATATCACGCAATACATTGAGAGTCAGACCGGCGAGGCCGTGGTGTTTTCGTGGCAAGGCGGCGAACCGACGTTGATGGGTATCGATTTTTTTGAACGTGTTGTCGAATTACAAAAAAGGGCTGCGAAGCCGGGGCAGCGCATTGAAAACGATCTGCAAACGAATGGCATCGCTCTTGACGCAACTTGGGCGAATTTCCTGAAGCAGAATAATTTTCTGGTGGGGCTCTCCGTTGATGGCCCCAGAGAGCTGCACGATTTTTATCGAAAAAGCCGAAATGGCAAACCCACTTTTGACTATGTCGTGAATGCAGCAAAGCTGTTGCACCAGACGGGGGTTCCGTTCGCTGCCCTGTGCGTCGTCAACCGGCAGAACTCAAAACATGGCAAAGCAGTCTATCGATTCCTCGTTGATAAAATTGCCGCAACACGCGTGCAGTTCACTCCTGCGGTAGAGCCCCGTATTTTCAAAGAAAGTGCGCCTGCAAAAATGAATTTTGCAATGGCTCCGATGCAAAACACGGAAAGAACCAGACCAGGGCACCCAATGGCGATCGTGACCGACTGGAGCGTTGATGCGGATGACTACGGACAGTTCCTGTGTGATGTATGGGACGAATGGCTGGCGCACGATTTTGGCAGGATTCATGTCAACCTTTTTGAAACAGCCGTTGCACAGTCCGCAGGCATGCCGGCACAAATGTGTACGCAGGCGGAATTTTGCGGCAAGGCGTTAGCTGTAGAGCACAATGGCGACGTCTACTCGTGCGACCATTTCGTCTACCCCGAATATCGAATCGGCAATATCAAGAGCACGCACCTTGGGGATTTAGCGTTTTCCGAGACCCAGGTGAAGTTTGGGATGGACAAGCGCAACACGCTGCCCAAGCAGTGCAAGGAATGCGCGTATCTGAAGTTGTGCTGGGGCGAGTGCCCAAAAAACCGCCTGATCAAATCCCGGGATGGCGAAACCGGGCTTAACTATTTGTGCAGCGGTCTTCTTCGCTTCTACAAGCATATTGATGCCGATATGGTCCGGATCCTGCAACATCTTGGTTTGCTCAAATCCAGGTGACCCAATGATCGGGGCGATGCGTAGCGTTGAGCATCCGGGCTTTCCTGGAATATGCCGAAGAAAAACAATGAATCCCTTCGGCTCTTCAAGCGCCAAAGGCCATTGAGACGCTTCGGGAGGGTGGGCGTAATGAATCGAATTGCGCTGCGGGCAGTCTACAATGGATGCCCCAATGCCCAATGCCCAATGCCCAATGCCCATTGCCCATTGCCCATTGCGCTCGGCGGTTTGTCGTCGCGTCGCTAGGGGGTAACCGGCAATCCGGTACTCTGAATCCATCCCATCCAGTTGGCAAACAGCAGCAGCAGGAAGAGCGCAACGGATAGGGCGATGCGCACGGTCAGTGCGTTGACTGTCCGGTTGCTGTTGCCCTTGTCGCGCATCAGGTAGAAGAGCGCGGAGCCAAGGCTGGCCACGATCAACAGAAACGCGATGGCAACGAAGATACGCATGGGGCCTCCAAAACGGAAATTATCGCAGAGATGGCAAAGCTGAAGTCCCCGACACTGACGATCGTCGCGCTCGTGCTGCTCGCACTGGCGGCGGGGGTATTCGCGTCGGCCGGGCGCTGGCAGCTGAGCCGTGCACAAGAGCGCCGTGCCATTGCCGCCGAGATCGACGCCGGGCGCAAGCAGGCCCCGCTTGCGGTCACGGGTGCCACGCCCGCGCAGGAGCTTGTGCCCTGGCGGCCGGCTCGCGTCGAGGGGACCTGGCGCAACGACCTGAGCCTGCTGCTCGATAACCGCAATCTTGACGGCAAGCCCGGTCTTTGGCTCGCCACGCCGCTTCAGCTTGCCGACGGCTCGGCGGTTCTGGTGCTGCGCGGGTGGTTTGCGCGCCCGATGATGGGGCAGGGGGCAGGGCAAGGCACCGCGCAAGGCGTCGGAACCGGATCCGGGCAAGTCGCTGGGCAAGGCGTTGGCGCGGGATCCAGGCAAGACGCCGTGCAAAGCCCGCAGCAGGTCGCTGGGCAAGGGCCCGTGCAAGCCTCCGGGCAAGGGGTTGTCGTGTCGGGCGGGAGCCCAGGCCCCGGCCAAGGCCCGGGCCGTGTTCCCACGCCCGCTGGCGTGCAATCCGTGACGGGGGAACTCTCCGCCCATGTGCCCCGTCTATTCGAACTCTGGACCCTGTCGGGCACCCCCTCGGGCGCGCTGCCTGCGGACTGGTCCGGCAAGGAGCCCGCGCAGCCCGGCATCACCAATCTAGACGGCCTCGTCCGCGTGCAGAACCTGGATATTGCCCGCCTTGAGACCATCAGCGGGTTAAAGTTCGTGCCAGCGGTGCTGCTGCAAAAGAACGACGCGGGCGACAGCCTCACCCGTGAATGGCCCGAGCCCTCGGTGGATTCCGACAAGAACGTCGGCTACGCAATGCAGTGGTTCGCCTTTGCCGGCATTGCGCTGATCGCAGGGCTGGGCGTTGCCCTGCGCGCCTGGCGTCGCAGGGCCCAAACCGCAAAGTAACCGGCGCGCGGCGAACCCGCAGCGCGTCATCGATGGAAATGATTGTGACCAAACCGAATAAACCCAATTCCCCCGCACCGCGAAGCTCAGCCCGCGCCGCCTACGACGGCATCGTCCCGCCCCGAGCCGGCACCGAAGGAAAGACATCTGCGAAGAAGTCCCGCTCGGTCAAGCCGCTGATCTTTATTTTGCTGCTGAGCCTCGCGCCCGTGATCGCGGCGCTCGTCGTCTACTTCAACCCGCAGCTTCGCCCTGAAAACAGCGTCGCCTATGGCACGCTTGTCGAACCGCAGCGCCCGATGCCGCCGGCCAACGAACTCGAGCTGACCACGCTCGACGGCCAGCCCTTCGATCTCAATACGCTCAAGGGCAAGTGGGTGCTGGCTTCTGCCGATGTGGCCGAATGCCCCGAATCCTGCGCGCGCAAGCTTTTCATCATGCGCAATTCTCACGCAAGCCAGGGCAAGGAAGTCGGGCGCCTCACGCGCGTGTGGTTCATCCTGGACGATGCCGAGGTGCCGGAGAAAGTGCTCGAAGCCTACAAGGGCACGGTCATGGTCCGGGTAACCAACCCTGAGCAACTCGGCCGATTCGCGCCGATCGCCTCGGGCGCCGAGCCCGGCCTGGGCACGCTCGCCGAGCCGATGTGGATCATCGATCCGCTGGGCAACCTCATCCTGCAATACCGCGAGGGCGCTGATCCGATCAAGGTGCGCGACGATATCAGCAAGCTCATCAAGAATTCGAGGATCGGCTAGGTATGGCCAGCAATCTCATTCCGAACCCGAGAATCGGCTAGGTATGTTCAGCAATCTCATTCAGAACCCGAGAATCGGCTAGGTATGCTCAGCAATCTTATTCAGAACCCGAGGATCGCCTAGGCATGCAAGACCCCGTTCGCGCCCGCTATCGCAGGATCGTTTTCCTGACGTGGTTCCTGACGCTGGACCTGATCATGTTCGGCGCCTTCGTGCGCCTGACCGACTCGGGCCTCGGTTGCCCGGATTGGCCCGGCTGCTATGGCAACGTGACGCCGATCGGCGCGCTGCAGAATATTCACGAGGCGGCAAAGGCCATGCCCGAAGGCCCGGTGACGCTGCCCAAGGCCTGGATCGAGATGGTGCACCGGTATGTCGGCGCCACGCTCGGGTTCCTGATCATCATCACGTGCTGGATGGCGTGGCGCCACCGTGCAAGGTTCGGCCAGTCCCCCGCGCTGGCGTTTGTCGCGCTGATCGCGGTCTGCGTGCAGGGGGCCTTCGGCGCCTGGACAGTCACCCATCAACTCATGCCCGTGGTGGTCACCGGGCACCTGCTCGGCGGGGTGATCCTGCTTGCGCTGATGACCTGGCTTGCCGCGCGCGAGACCGATCATGATCCTGTTCCGGCGCGCGCCGCCTGGGCGCTGCCGTGGGTCGCGATCGCGCTGGCGTTGCTCTTCATCCAGATCGCGCTTGGTGGCTGGGTGAGCACGAACTACGCGGCGCTCGCCTGTATGGATTTCCCCACCTGCAACGGCGCCTGGCTGCCCGACATG